>NZ_JBEPQT010000011.1:0-228473 GCF_040547985.1 Bradyrhizobium sp. LB14.3 | reverse complement strand
TGCACAGCCCGCGGTCGGGACGAAGAGGTGGCCGCAGTCGAACAAAAAGGTGACTGCTCTCCTTGACACACACATTCCCCATGTGAGCAATCCAGTCTGCCTCCACGGAGGGACTGGATTGCATCCAGCGCGCGTCGGCTCCTCAATGCCCGTCCCAACTCGCAATGACGGAGAATGGGGCGCCGCCGCTGGGCGCAACATCCTGCTTGACTCATCCATAACTACAGGGTTATGAATCAATCCATAACTTGCAGGTTATGGATATCATGTCTGCCGCTCAAGATCTGTTCAGGACGCTTGCCGATCCAACCCGGCGGGCGATCTTCGAGCGGCTGTGCCGCGAAGGGGAACAGACGGTCGGGGCACTGACGGCGGTATCAGGCGTTTCCCAGCCGGCGGTCTCAAAACATCTCGGCGCGCTGAAGCAGGCCGGGCTGGTGCGCGACCGGCATCAAGGACGGCAAACGCATTACAGCGCGCAACCTGCCGCGCTCAATCCGCTGATCGACTGGACCGGCCAGATGGCCGGGTTCTGGCAAAACCGACTCGACGCGCTCGACGATCTCCTGAAGAGGATGGACCAATGACCGAAGCCGCTACCGAGATGCGTTCTGTCGTCATCGAGCGCGAGTTTGCCTTTCCGGCGGAGCGGATCTGGCGCGCGCTGACGCAGCCGCACCTGATCGAGGAATGGCTGATGAAGAACGACTTCAAGCCGACCGTCGGCCATCGCTTCAATCTTCGCGGCGAGTGGGGTGGCGTGCTCGACTGCGAGGTCCTCACCATCGAGCCACAGCGCACGCTCGCCTACACCTGGAATTTCACGCATGACGACGCGGCGTTCGATCTCAAGAGCGTCGTGACCTTCACGCTGACACCGACGGGCGCCGGCACGCAACTGCGGGTCGAGCAAGCCGGCTTCAGCCCGACGCAGAAGCAGGCTTTTGGCGGCGCGCATGCCGGCTGGAAGCAGTTTTTCGCCAAGCTGGACGAGGTGCTGGCGCGGGCTGACTAGCCCAGCCGGCGTCTCTTCAGATCATTTCCAAAGGAGATCCCAATGAGCTCGAACATGTGGATTCGGCAAATCCATCGCTGGCTGTCGATCGCTTTCACGCTCGCCGTCATCGCGAACATCGTCGCCATGATCCAGCAGGTCGAGGCCGCCTGGATCGGCTTCCTGGCGCTCGTCCCGCTGATTCCGATGCTTATCACCGGACTCTACCTGTTCGCGCTGCCCTATCTCGGCAAGCGCGATGACGCGCGACGGGAGGCGCGATCATGAAAAAGGCCGTGACCGCGGCGACAGGCAGCACGAAGGAAGCAAATGGGCCTTCGCCTTCCAAGCTGATCGACGGCAGGATCAAGGAGCTCGGCGACTGGCGCGGCGAGATGCTCAAGCGAATCCGCGGCCTGATCAAGGAGGCCGATCCTGACATTGTCGAGGAATGGAAATGGCGCGGCGTGCCCGTGTGGGAGCACGACGGCATCATCTGCACGGGGGAGACCTACAAGGCCGTCGTTAAGATGACGTTTGCCAAAGGCGCTGCGTTGGACGACCCGGCCGGGCTGTTCAATTCCAGCCTCGAGGGCAACGTGCGGCGCGCGATCGATTTCCACGAAGGCGCGAAAATCAACGAGAAGGCGTTGAAGGCGCTGATCCGCGCGGCGGCGGCCCTGAACACGAGCAAGGCCAAGAAGAAGCCGGCCAAGAAGCGTTCTCCGTAGACGGCGGCGTCAGGCCGCCACCGGAATCGGGCGCGGGCTCACGACATATTCGCGCAAGACCTTGTCGTTGCCGTCGACCTCGATCAGCGCGACGTCGTAGGTCCAGAGATCGGCGAGGTGCTGGAGCACCCGCTTGGCGTCGGTCTCGTTGAGCTGCGAGCCCTTGATCACATGGTGATGCAGGATCAGCCGGCGGTCGCCGGAGAGATCGACGTCGACCACCTCGATATTGGCGTCGATGTAGCCGACATCATGCTGCCGCGCCAATTCGCGCCGAACACGGCGGAAGCCGCGATCGTCGTGGATGGCATCGACCCGGATGCCCGCACGCTCTTCGGGATCGTCGTGCAGATGGAACATGCGGAGGTGCCGCATCAGCTTCGGACTCAGGAACTGCGCGATGAAGCTTTCATCGCGGTAGTTAGCCCAGACGTCGCGCAGCACGCCCATCACGTCGTTCTTGCCGGCGATATCGGGGAACCACTCACGATCCTCGTCCGCGGGATTTGTGACGATGCGCTCAATGTCCTGCATCATGCCGAAGCCGAGTGCGTAGGGGTTGAAGCCGGAAAAGCGCGGATCGTCGAATTCGGGTTGGAACACCACATTGGTGTGCGACTGGAGGAATTCGAGGAAATTGCCGTCGGTGATGCGGCCTTGCTGGTGCAGTTTGGTCATGATGCGATAGTGGACGTAGGTCGCCGTCCCCTCGTTCATCACCTTGGTCTGGCTCTGCGGATAGAAGTACTGCGCGATGTGGCGGACGATGCGCAAAAGCTCACGCTGCCAGGGCGCCAGCCGCGGCGCGCTTTTCTCCAGGAAATACAGCAGGTTTTCCTGCGGCAGGCCGAGCAGCTTGCGGCGCCGTTCGAGGGAGATGGCTGACCGGGTCTTCGACGCCCCCTTGGGCACCGTGCGCCAGAGATCGTTGAAGACCTCCTCTTCGTGCTGGCGGCGACGGCCGGCACGCTTCTCTTCCTCGCGCAAATCCAGCTTCTTCTTGCCGGGATAGCGGTCGATGCCGTGCGACATCAGCGCATGCGCGGCATCCAAAGTGCGCTCGACCTCGACGCGACCGTAGCGCTCCTCGCAGCTCATCACATACTTCTTGGCGAAGTCGAGGTAGTCCAGAATACCGTCGGCGTCGGTCCACTGCTTGAACAGATAATTGTTCTTGAAGAAGTGGTTGTGGCCGAAGGCGGCGTGGGCAATCACCAGCGTCTGCATCGTCGCCGTGTTCTCCTCCATCAGATAGGAGATGCAGGGCGAGGAGTTGATCACGATTTCATAGGCGAGCCCCATCAGTCCCTTGCGATAGGACGCCTCGTGATACGCGAACTGCTTGCCGAACGACCAATGCTTGTAGAACAGGGGCATGCCGACCGACGAGTAGGCATCCAGCATCTGCTCGGCGGTGATCACCTCGATCTGGTTCGGATAGACGTCGAGCCCGAGATCCTTGGTCGCCACCTCTTCGCAGGCATCGGTGATGCGCTGCAAGATGTGAAAATCCCAATCGGCGCCTTCGAACAAGCGTTCCGTCATGGAGCGGTCTTCTCCTGGGCAGTTTCGCGGCGCTGGAACAAATCGTGGAACACCGGAAAAATCTCGCTGCGCTCGCTGACCTTGCGCATCGAGAGCGGTTCGCCGCTGTTGCGCAGGCGCTCGTAGAGGGTCCAGAGCGAGGAGTCGGAGAGATCGAAGGCGCTGCCGCCTGATTCCCCGACCTCGAGATAGGCGAAGAACTGGCAGATCGGCAGGATCTTGTCGGTCAACAGCATGCCCGTGAGCTCACCGTCGGAATAGGAATTGTCGCCGTCGGAGGCTTGTGCGGCGTAGATATTCCAGTCCGACGGATTGAAGCGCTCGCGCACGATCTCGTGCATCGCCTGGAGCGCGCTGGAAACCAGCGTGCCGCCGGAGGCCGGACCGTAGAAGAAGGTCTGCTCGTCCACTTCCTCGGCGCGGTCGGTGTGGCGAATGAAGACGATCTCGACATGCTTGTAGCGGCGCTTCAGGAACACGTAGAGCAGCATGTAGAACCGCTTGGCGAGATCCTTCATGTGCTCGGACATCGAGCCCGAGACGTCCATCAGGCAGAACATCACGGCTTGCGCCACCGGCTTGGGCACCGTCTCGAAGCGGCGGTAGCGGATGTCAAGCGGATCGATGAAGGGAATGCGCTTGATCTTCGCTTTCAGCTTTTCCAGCTGGGCGAGAAGCACCACACGCTCGTCCTCGTCCGTGCATGCGGCGATCGCGGCTTCCAGCTCTTCGAGCTCGTCCTTGCGGGGACGCTTGAGCGCAATACGGCGCGCAAGCGCGCGCCGCACCGTCCGGCTGACCGAGATGTTGGCGGGCGAGCCCGAGGTGGTATACCCGGCGCGCTGGATGCCTTCGCTCTCGGTCTGCGCGACCTTGCGCTTGGCAAGATCCGGCAGCTCGAGATCGTCGAGGAAGAGATCGACGAACTCATCGCGGCTCAGGACGAAACGAAAGGCGTCCTCGCCGTCGCCTTCGCCCGGACCGGAATCCTTGGCGCTGCCCTGGCCGGAGCGCTGGAGATAGTCGCCCTCGATGAACTTCTTGTTCCCGGGCAGCACCATGTCCCGCGTTCCGCCGTCGCGGCGGAACCGCGGCTCGTGCATGCCATCGAGCGGGATCGTGACCTCACCACCCTCCAGGACATCCTTGATGTCTCGTTCCTGCGAGGTCTTCTTGACGGCGCCCTGCACCAGGGATTTGGCCCGACGCAAGAACCGCTGCCGGTTCTCAAGACTCTTGCCGCCTGGATTCAGGCGCCTGTCAATAATGTGAATGGGCACTTTCCATCCGCCTCAACCGGCCTGCTTCACGCGCATATACCACTCGACGAGCCGGCGAACCTGACGCTCGGTGTAGCCACGCTCCACCATGCGTGCGACGAATTCGCCGTGCTTCTTCTCCGTCTCGCCGTCCTTCTTCGACCCGAAGGAGATGACCGGAAGCAGGTCCTCGACTTGGGAGAATATCCGCTTTTCGATCACATCGCGAATCTTCTCGTAGGAGATCCAGGTCGGATTCTTGCCACCGTTCTGGGCGCGCGACCGTAACGAGAATTTGACCACCTCGTTGCGGAAATCCTTCGGGTTGGCGATGCCCGCCGGCTTCTCGATTTTGGTCAATTCCTGGTTCAACAGTTCGCGATCAAGCAGCTGGCCGGTGTCGGCATCCTTGAAATCCTGGTCCTCGATCCAGGCATCGGCGTAATCGACGTAGCGGTCGAACAGGTTCTGGCCGTAATCCGAGTAGGATTCGAGATAGGCCTTCTGGATCTCGTTGCCGATGAACTCGGCATAGCGCGGTGCGAGATCCGCCTTGATGAATTCGAGGTAGCGCTTCTCGACTTCCTCGGGCAGCTGCTCGCGTTTGATCGACTGCTCCAGCGCGTACATCAGATGCACGGCGTCGGCGGCGACTTCCTGCGGATCATGGTTGAAGGTGGCAGCCAGGATCTTGAAAGCGAAGCGCGTTGAGACACCGTCCATGCCCTCGTCGACGCCGGCGGCATCGCGATATTCCTGGACGCTGCGCGCCTTCGGATCGGATTCCTTCAGGCTTTCGCCGTCGTAAACCCGCATCTTGGCGAACACCGTGGAATTTTCGTGCTTGCGCAGACGCGACATCACCGAGAACCGGGCCATCGTCTCCAGCGTCGAAGGGGCGCACGGCGCGGCCGCGAGCTCGGAGCCCTGGATCAGCTTCTCGTAGATCTTCTGCTCTTCGGTGATCCGCAGGCAATAAGGCACCTTGATCACGCAGATGCGGTCGATGAAGGCCTCGTTGTTCTTGTTGGCCTTGAAGCTCGACCACTCGGCTTCGTTGGAGTGGGCGAGGATGACGCCGGTGAACGGAATTGCGCCGATATTCTCCGTGCCGATATAGTTGCCTTCCTGCGTTGCCGTCAGCAGCGGGTGCAGCATCTTGATCGGCGCCTTGAACATTTCGACGAATTCGAGGATGCCCTGGTTGGCGCGATTGAGGCCGCCCGAATAGCTGTAGGCATCGGGATCGTTCTGTGCGTAAGTCTCGAGCTTGCGGATATCGACCTTGCCGACCAGCGAGGAGATGTCCTGGTTGTTCTCGTCACCGGGCTCGGTCTTGGCGACCGCGATCTGGCGCAGCCGCGACGGCTGGATCTTGGCGACCCGAAACTGGGAAATGTCACCGCCGAAGGCTTCGAGCCGCTTGTAGCACCACGGGCTCATCAGGCCGGTGAGACGGCGGCGCGGAATGCCGTATTTCTCTTCCAGCATCGGGCCGAGCTGATCCGGATCGAACAGGCTGAGCGGACTTTCGAACACCGGGCTCAACTCGTCGCCGGCCTTGAGCACGTAGATCGGATGCACTTCCATCAGCGACTTCAGCCGCTCGGCAAGCGAGGATTTGCCGCCGCCGACCGGACCGAGCAGATAGAGTATCTGCTTGCGCTCTTCGAGGCCCTGCGCTGCGTGACGGAAGAAACCGACGATGCGCTCGATGGTTTCTTCCATGCCATAAAAACCGGCGAAGGCCGGATAGGTGCGGATCGTGCGGTTCAAAAAAATACGGCCAAGGCGTGGGTCCTTGGCCGTGTCAATCGTCTGGGGCTCGCCGATCGCCGCGAGTAATCGTTCGGCCGCGTTCGCGTATTTCATGGGATCGCTTCGACACGATTCCAGATATTCCGCCATCGACATGTCGTGCTGGCTTCTCGCCTCGAACGACTTAGCGAAAGCGTTGAATAGAGAATCGTTGTACATGATCCCTCTCCGCGTGAGTTCCGCTACAAGCTGAAACGAAAGCAGTTACCGGACCGTTCCTCAGGCCGGATCGAATCAGCGTGAGCACATGACGATCATTGGACACCCTGGTGTCGACTCGACGCAACGCACAACGTAGGCACTCGTTGGGTTACGAACAGGCACCTGCCCGTAATTTGTGCGAATCTCTATCTATATTGGCCTATTTCCAGAAAATGTCACTCGGTCGCAACATCCGGGCGTTACCGGGGATGAGCCTATCCTGCCCGGCACCATAGCGATCCGCGAGCGGCGATCTTATGACGCTTGTACGGCGAAGCCTTGGGTGCCGCGTTCATCTTCCTGCTGCAATGCAGTGCGCGGACTACTGGCAGCGTGACAGTCGCGGCAAGCCCTCAGCAGTGTATCAAAATCGGTCGCCAAACCCTCCGACCGAATGACAATCCGACCGTTCTGAGCACAACGGGCCAAGCCGCGGATGGTGCAGAGCTGCCGCTGCAAGGCCGGCGTCGGCGTCAGCACGATCATCTTGCGCCCGCGGCGTTCTTCAGCCGAAATCTCCGCGATCGAGTCCCACAGCAGAAATTCATTGCCGATGCGGAGATCGCGGATGCCGTAGGGGGTGACGATCACCACCGGCCCCCGTTCGGCGGGGAGCACCCAGATCAGCCAGCAGGTGATCGGACCGAACAGCGCGACGCCCGCATAGCCCATCGCGGTATCGTAGTCGCTCATGCCGCCCCACCAAGCTAAGGCCAGGCCGGCGCTGAGCAGTGTCACGGCGAAACCCGCCGCGACCAGCAGCCATAGTTGGGTCTTGCATAGACTGATTTCGAGATCGTTGGAGGCGTCGATGCATCCGGCCCGCGTGACCGATTGCGGGCTGTCAGCGACAGCGGGCGCCAGGCCATCATGATCTGCATGATCTGCGTGCATGCTTCCCCCAGCATGGCCATTCGCGACCGAGCCACAATGCATCAGGCGGACCGGAATCCGCCGATCGTACTCCGCGCAGCCACTAGCGACGAGGTTAGGCAGCTAACGCTACGCAACGAGCCCCCGGCCGATTCCTCGCGGCCAACGACTTTTTACGTAACTCGGCTCCTTCACCCGGATCGCCATGATGGCGACGGAGTTACACTGGAGAGTATGACGTCCATACCCTTGAATGGTTCCCTCAAGGAAGCATGTAAGCTAGAGGATAGCGCGTCAGGACCGGCGCGGAAACCCCTCGCCCGCAGGCTTGGAGATAAATAAGCAGCATGAATCCCGTCAAAGAACTGGAAAAGCACGGACAAGCCGTCTGGCTGGACTTCCTGGCCCGTGGCTTCATCGCCAAGGGCGACCTGAAGCGGCTGATCGACACCGACGGCGTCAAGGGCGTCACCTCCAATCCATCGATCTTCGAGAAGGCGATCGGCAGCTCGGACGAGTACGACGCGCAGATCGGCAGGGCGTTGAAGCGCGGCGATCGGTCGGTCGCCGACCTGTTCGAGGCTGTCGCGGTCGAGGACATCCAGAACGCCGCCGATGTGCTGCGCCCAGTCTACGACCGACTGAAAGGCGGCGACGGCTATGTCAGCCTGGAGGTCTCGCCCTATCTGGCGATGAACACCGCCGGCACGGTCGCCGAGGCGCGGCGGCTCTGGAAGGACGTCAACCGCAAGAACCTGATGGTGAAGGTGCCGGCGACGCCGGAGGGCCTGCCCGCGATCGAAACGCTCATCGGCGACGGCATCAGCATCAACATCACGCTGCTGTTCTCCAGGGACGTCTATCTGCAAGTCGCCGAGGCCTATCTCGCCGGCCTGGAGAAATACGTCGCAGGTGGCGGCGACCCCTCGCACGTGGCGAGCGTGGCGAGCTTCTTCGTCAGCCGCATCGATTTGGTGGTCGACAAGCAGCTCGACGAAAAGATCGCTCGCGCCAACGACCCGAGCGAAAAGGAACGGCTCGCCGCGCTGAAGGGCAAGGTCGCGATCGCCAACGCCAAGGTCGCCTATCAGGACTACAAGCGGCTGTTCTCGGGTCCCCGCTGGGACAAGCTTGCCGCCAAGGGCGCCAAGCCGCAGCGCATGTTGTGGGCCTCGACCGGCACCAAGAACAAGGACTACAGCGACGTCCTCTATGTCGAGGAATTGATCGGTCCCAACACCATCAACACCGTGCCGCCGGCGACGCTGGATGCGTTCCGCGACCACGGCACGCCGCGCGACAGCCTTGAAGAGAATGTCGACGACGCCCGCCGTGTGCTGGAAGAGCTGGAGCGCTCCGGCGTCTCGCTCGATGCCGTCACCGAAGAGCTCGTCAAGGACGGCGTCAAGCAGTTTGCCGATGCCGCCGACAAGCTCTATGGCGCGGTCGCCCACAAGCGCGCCACCGTGCTCGGGCCCGCGATCGACCGCCAGCTTCTCTCGCTCGGCGACGGTCTCGGCAAGGCCGTGGCCAAGAGCACCGAGGAATGGCGCGCCTCTGCCAAGATCCGCAGGCTGTGGCAGCGCGACAAATCGGTTTGGACCGGAAGCGACGAGGACAAATGGCTCGGCTGGCTCGACAGCGCCGCCAAAGCCGACGTCGCCGATTATGAAGACTACGCAAACCGCGTGAAGGGCCAGAAGTTCTCCGACGCCGTCGTGCTCGGCATGGGCGGTTCGAGCCTTGGTCCCGAGGTGCTGGCCGAGACGTTCGCGCGGAAGTCCGGCTTCCCGAAGCTGCACGTGCTGGATTCCACCGATCCGGCGCAGGTGCGGGCGATGGAGGCCAGGATCGACATCGCCAACACCGTGTTCATCGTCTCCAGCAAATCCGGCGGCACCACCGAGCCTAACGCGATGAAGGATTATTTCCATGAGCGCGTCGCGCAGGCCCTCGGCCCGAAGGCCAAGACCGGCTTCCGCTTCATCGCGGTGACCGATCCCGGCTCGTCGCTGGAGAAGTCGGCGAAGAAGCTGAACTATGCCCGCATCTTCCACGGCGAGCCCTCCATCGGCGGACGTTATTCGGTGCTCTCGCCGTTCGGCCTGGTGCCGGCGGCAACCGCGGGCGTCGATATCAAGACCTTCGTCAAGCACGCGCTTGCGATGGTCCGCTCCTGCGGACCGGACGTGCCGCCAAGCGAAAACCCGGGCGTGCAGCTCGGCCTTGCCATGGGCCTCGCGGCGCTCGAAGGCCGCGACAAGGTGACGATCCTGTCGTCGAAGAAGATCGCCGATTTTGGCGCCTGGGCCGAACAGCTCATCGCGGAATCGACGGGCAAGGACGGCAAGGGCCTGATCCCGATCGACGGCGAGCCGCTGGGCGAACCCGCGGTCTATGGCAATGACCGGCTCTTCATCGACATCCGTATCGAGGGCGAGGCGGACGCCGCCCACGACTCGAAGCTTGCCGCGGTCGAAGCGGCCGGCCATCCCGTGGTGCGCATCACAATGAAGTCGATCGACCATCTTGGCCAGGAGTTCTTTCGCTTCGAGATGGCAACGGCGGTGGCGGGTAGCATCCTCGGCATCAATCCGTTCGACCAGCCGGACGTGGAAGCGGCCAAGATCAAGACCCGCGAGCTCACCGCGTCGTTCGAGAAAACCGGGGCGCTGCCGGCGGAGCAGCCGGTGGTCAGCACGGATGAAGCCGATCTCTACACCGACGAGACCAACGTCACGGCGTTGCGCGCTGCCGGCGCCAATGGCGACCTGACCTCATGGCTGAAGGCGCATCTGTCGCGCTCCAACCATGGCGATTATGTCGCCCTGCTCGGCTACATCGCGCGCGATAAGGCGACGATCGAGGCACTGCAAACCATGCGGCTCGAAGTGCGCGAGAAGCGGCACGTCGCAACCTGCGCCGAGTTTGGACCGCGCTTCCTGCACTCGACCGGGCAAGCCTACAAGGGCGGGCCCGATAGCGGCGTATTCCTCCAGATCACTGCCGACGACGCCAAGGACTTGCCCGTGCCGGGCCAGAAGGCAAGCTTCGGAATCATCAAGGCAGCACAGGCGCGCGGCGACTTCGACGTGCTCACCGAGCGCGGCCGGCGCGCGCTGCGGGTCCACCTAAAGGGCGGGCTCAAGAAAGGTCTCGCTGCGCTCAACGCGGCGCTTAGCGACGCACTGAATTAAGGGAATCTCTCAGATGCAACTCGGCATGATCGGTCTCGGCCGAATGGGCGGCAACATCGTTCGCCGGCTGATGCGCCACGGCCACTCGACCGTGGTCTACGACAAGGACGCCAAGGCCGTCGCTGGCCTCGCCGCAGACGGCGCGGTTGGCTCCGCGACGCTGGAGGAGTTCATCTCGAAACTCGAGCGGCCGCGTACGGCCTGGGTGATGCTGCCGGCCGGCCACATCACCGAGACCACGATCGGCACGATCGCGGGCGTGATGCAGGAAGGCGACGTCATCATCGACGGCGGCAACACCTTCTGGCAGGACGACGTCCGCCGCGGCAAGGCGCTGAAGACGCGCGGCATCCACTATGTCGACGTCGGCACCTCCGGCGGCGTCTGGGGCCTCGACCGCGGCTATTGCATGATGATCGGCGGCGAGAAACAGGTGGTCGACCGGCTCGATCCGATCTTCGCCGCGCTCGCGCCCGGCGCCGGCGACATTCCGCGCACGGAGGGACGCGAGGGGCGCGATTCCCGCATCGAGCAGGGCTACATCCATGCTGGCCCTGTCGGCGCCGGGCATTTCGTCAAGATGATCCACAACGGCATCGAATACGGCTTGATGCAGGCCTATGCCGAAGGTTTTGACATCCTCAAGAACGCCAACATCGAGGCCTTGCCGGCGGATCATCGTTACGATTTCGATCTCGCCGATATCGCCGAAGTGTGGCGACGCGGCTCCGTGATTCCGTCCTGGCTGCTCGACCTCACCTCGACGGCACTCGCCGGCAGCCCGGCGTTGACGGAATATTCCGGCTTCGTCGAGGATTCCGGCGAAGGACGCTGGACCGTGAACGCGGCGATCGACGAGGCCGTGCCGGCCGAAGTTTTGACGGCGGCGCTCTACACACGTTTCCGTTCGCGGCAGCAACACACTTTCGCCGAGAAGATTCTCTCCGCGATGCGCGCGGGCTTTGGCGGCCACAAGGAGCCGAAGTCCAAATAAGAAGTCCGAGTCAGAAGAAGTCCACAAAGCGAAGGCCAGTAATTCGTGACAAAAGACCAGCAGCCAAAGCGCAAGCCGGAAAATTGCGCCTTTGTCATTTTTGGTGTCACCGGTGATCTCACTCACCGCCTCGTGATGCCGTCACTTTACAATCTTGCTGCCGAACACATGTTGCCGGAGAAGTTCTGCGTCGTCGGCGTCGGCCGCAACGCCATGTCGGACGACGAGCTCCGCGACAGCCTGATGAAAGGCCTGCGTGAGTTTGCGACCCGCTCCGTGGACGACGTCGTCGCCAAGAAACTCCTGGAACGCGTCAGCTTCGTCGAAGCGGATCCAAAAGACCCGCCATCCTTCGATCGCTTGCGCGAACATCTCGATGCGCTCGAATGCGCGCAAGACACCGGCGGCAACCGCTTGTTCTACCTGGCGACCCCGCCGGCCGCGTTCGCGCCGACCGCGCGCGAGCTCGGCCGCACCGGCATGATGAAGGAGAACGGCACCTGGCGGCGACTGGTGATCGAAAAGCCGTTCGGCACCGACCTCGCCTCCGCGCGCGCGCTGAACGCCGAGCTGCTGAAGATCATGCAGGAGCACCAGATCTACCGGATCGATCACTATCTCGGCAAGGAGACGGTGCAGAACATCCTGGTACTGCGCTTTGCCAACGGCATGTTCGAGCCGATCTGGAATCGCAACCATATCGACCACATCCAGATCACGGTGGAGGAGAAGCTCGGCGTCGGCCATCGCGGCGGCTTCTATGACGCCACCGGTGCGCTCCGCGACATGGTGCCGAACCACCTGTTTCAGCTGATGTCGCTAGTGGCGATGGAGCCGCCGGCCCGTTTCGACGCGCATTCCGTGCGCTCGGAAAAGGCCGAGGTTTTGACCTCGATCCAGCAGCCGAGCGAGGAGGAAGCGCTGAAGAGCTCGGTGCGCGCGCAATATCTCTCGGGGCGCATCGGCGACGATGAGATCCCGGACTATCGCAAGACCGAGGACGTCAAGCGCGGCAGCACCACCGAGACTTTTGTCGCGCTGAAGCTGATGATCGACAATTGGCGCTGGGCCGGCGTGCCGTTCTACTTGCGCACCGGCAAGGCGCTGGGCCACAAGCGCACCGAGGTCGCGATCAAGTTCAAGCAGGCGCCGCTGTCCATGTTCTCAGGCACGGCGGTCGACCGGCTCTCGCAAAACTTCCTCACCATCGGCATCGCGCCGACCGAAACCATCGAGCTCCAGTTCAACGCCAAGATCCCGGGCCCTAGCATCACCATCGACGGCGTCGAGATGAAGTTTCGCTATGGCGACTATTTCCGGGCCGATCCCAGTACCGGCTACGAGACGTTGATCTACGACTGCATGATCGGCGACAACATCCTGTTCCAGCGCGCCGACGGAATCGAGGCTGGGTGGCAAGCGGTGCAGCCGTTCCTGGACGCCTGGAAGAACGCAGGCACGAACGGCATCGAGACCTATCAAGCCGGCAGCGACGGCCCCGCCTGCGCTGACGAGTTGCTCCGTCGCGACGGCCGAAGCTGGCGGAAGTTTTCGTGATGGCAGCGGCCGGACAGCCGAAGCTGATCGTCGAGGCGGACGCCGAGGCGCTGGCGCAGACCGCGGCCGAGCGGGTGATGGCGCGGATCGATGCCAATCTCGGGCGGATCGCGATCTGCCTCACCGGCGGCTCCAGCCCAACGAAGCTCTATCAGCTGCTTGGCAGCGATGCCTGGCGCGGCAAGATCCCATGGGAGCGCGTGCACTGGTTCATCGGTGACGAGCGCTTCGTGCCCGAAAGCGATCCCCTCAACAACATGGCGATCGCGCGCGCGACCTTTCTCGATCGGAATGCGTCCCCCGGCCATATTCACCCGATCCCGACGGCGGCTGACAACCCTGATCAGAGCGCCGCGGCTTATGCGCGCGAGCTGCAGTCTTTCTACGGCGCGGAAAGCCTCGATCCGGCACGGCCGCTGTTCGACATGGTTTTGATGGGTGCGGGCCCGGACGGCCATACGGCTTCGCTCTTTCCTGGCTACCCCGCGATCGAGGAGACCATGCGCTGGGTCGTCGGGGTCCCTAAGGCCAATGTCGCGCCTTTCGTGCCGCGGGTATCCCTCACCCTGCCCGCGCTGGCATCCTGCCGCGAAATGCTGTTCGAGATTGCGGGGCACGACAAGCAGCCGATCTTGACGCGCCTCCTCAATGGCGAGACTCTGCCGGCTGTACGCGCGCGCTCGAATGGTGAGACCGTCTGGCTGGTCGACCAGGCCGCGCTACCGGAGGGAATTCGTGGCGGGCGTTGAAGCACCTTGTGCATTGATCGTGATGGGCGTGTCGGGCTCGGGCAAGAGCACGGTTGCAAACGCGCTCGGCGAGCGCCTCGGCTGGCGCTTCGAGGACGGCGACAGCTTTCACCCCGCCAGCAATGTCGAGAAGATGCGGGCTGGCCATCCTCTCACCGACGAGGACCGCTGGCCCTGGCTCAACGCCATCGCCGACGAGATCGCGCGGGTCTGCGACAAAGGCGAGCAAATCATCATCGCCTGCTCGGCGCTGAAGCACACCTATCGTGACGTGCTCCTGCGTGGACGCGACGACGTGCGCTTTGTCTTCCTCAGGGGCACGAAGGAGCTGATCGCCGCTCGTCTCGCGCAACGCAAGGGGCACTTCATGCCGCCCGGGCTGCTGACGAGCCAGTTCAGCACGCTGGAACCGCCGGAGGCGGGCGAGCACGTCATCACCGTCTCGATCGACGAATCCGTCGAAGCGATCGTGGACGGGGTTGTACGGCAGCTGAAACTGGGCGTCGCGAAGCGCTGAGGCCAAAACCCCCAAGGTCCTGCCATGACGAAAATCTCACTCGTGGTCTCCGACGTCGACGGCACGCTGCTGACCAAGGACAAGACGCTGACGGAGCGCGCGAGGTCCGTGGTGCAGCGGCTGCACCAGGCCGGCATCGGTTTCACGATAACGTCGAGCCGCCCCGCGATCGGCATGCGCTTCCTGATCGAGCCGCTGGCACTCTGGCTGCCGGTCGGCCCGTTCAACGGCTCATCGATCGTCGATCCCGAGATGAAGCCGGTCGAGCAGCATCTCATCCCGGCCGGCGCGGCCGAGCGAAGCTTAAAAATCCTCCGCGACTTCGGCGCCGACATCTGGCTGTTCACCACCGACAAATGGCTGATCGACAACCCCAGCGGTAAATACGTCGCGCATGAGCAGCACACCATCCGCTCTGACCCGACCATCGTGACGGACTTCTCGCCCTACCTTGCGAGCGCCTGCAAGATCGTCGGAGCCAGCGCCGATGCAGCCGGCCTAGAAGCTTGCGAGAAGGCGATGCAGAAGGCGCTCGGCAGCGAGGCGACCGCAGTGCGTTCGCAAACATATTATCTCGACATCACCCCGCCCGGCTTCGACAAAGGCACATTCGTGCAAGCCATGGCCAAGCGCCTCGGCATTTCAACGGACGCCGTCGCCACCATCGGCGACATGCAGAACGACCTCGCGATGTTTCGCGTCAGCGGCGTCTCGATCGCCATGGGCAACGCGACCGACAGCGTCAAGGACCAGGCCACCCACGTCACCGCGACCAACGAGCAGGACGGTTTTGCCGAGGCGATGGAGATGATCCTGACGCGGAACGGGGTCGCTTAAGTCACTGCTTCGACCGCTGCACCGCCGGCTTCTCGCTTCCTTGCCTCGCCGCGGACAGATTGTGCGCGGTGTTGATCAGCGCGATATGGGTCAGTGCCTGCGGGAAGTTGCCGGTCTGGCGCCGGGCGCCTGAATCATACTCCTCGGCCAATAGCCCGACGTCGTTCGCGATACCGACCACGCGGTCGAACAAGATCTGCGCCTTGTCGAGATCGCCCGACAGCACATGGGCGTCGGCGAGCCACAGGCTACAGGCGAGGAACGCGCCTTCGAGCGGCGACTGTCCCGCAGGCACTTCGCGCGGGTCGTGCCGCAGCACGAAACCGTCGCGCATCATGTGGTTCTCGACAGCCGCCATGGTGCCACGGATGCGCGGGTCCGATGGCGGCAGGAAGCCGACGGCCGGCAACAGCAGCACGCTGGCATCGAGCAGTTTCGAACCGTAGGATTCGACGAAGGCGTTTTCCTCTGCGTCAAATCCCTTGTTGCAGACGTCGCGATGGATCGCATCGCGCAACGCGCGCCAATGCAGAAGCGGCGCCTTGAAGCCAAAAGTCTCGGCACTCTTGATGCCGCGATCGAAGGCGACCCAGGTCATCACCTTCGAGAAGACGTAGTGCCTGGGCTCGCCGCGCCGCTCCCAGATGCCGTGGTCGGGCTCGTCCCAGACCTCGGCGAGATGATTGAGCACGTTGCATTCCAGCGCCCAGGTCGTTTCGTCGTCGAGCTTGAGCTTGGCCATGCGTGACTGATGAAAGGCGTCGATCAGCTCGCCATAGACGTCGAGCTGAAGCTGCGCATGCGCGGCATTGCCGACCCGCACCGGCCGCCCGCCCTCATAGCCGTCCAGCCAGCCCGCCTCCCATTCCAGCAGCCGCCGCTGGCCCCAGATGCCGTACATGATCTGCATGTTCGCCGGCGAGCCTGCCGCCGCGCGCAACAGCCAATTGTGCCAGGCCAACGCTTCCTCGGTATAGCCGGAATTCATCAGCGCCAGCAGCGTGAAGGTGGCATCGCGCAGCCAACAGAAACGGTAATCCCAATTCCTGCTGCCGCCGAGCTTCTCCGGCAACGAGGTGGTGGGCGCGGCGACGATGCCGCCGGTCGGGCCAAAGGTCAGCGCCTTCAGCGTGATCAGCGAGCGCATAATGAGATCGTGATAGTCGCCGTCGCGGATGCATTTGCTGCACCAGTCCTGCCAGAATTTTTCGGTCTCCTGGAGCGCGACCTCCGGATCGATCGGCGCGGGCGGTTCGAGATGCGAGGGACCGTAGGTCAGCACGAACGGCACGGTCTCGCCGGCTTTTACCTCGAAGTCGGACACGGTTGTCATATCCTCGCCGCGGGTCTTTGCCGGCGTACGGAGCACCGTCATGTCCTGGCCGGCGACCGCAAGCAGCGAATGGTCAATCCGCCGCACCCAGGGAATGTCGACACCGAAGCCGAAGCGGATCACGAGCTCCATCCGCATCTTCACCGTGCCGCTGACGCCGCGGACCAGCCGCACGATGTCGGAGGCCTTGCCGCGCAGCGGCATGAAGTCGATCAGCGCAACGGTGCCGCTCTTCGTCTCGAAGCGCGTCTCGAGGATGAGGGTGTCGCCGAGATAGCTGCGCGACGTCGCGGTGACGTCCTCGTCCGGTGCGATCAACCAGCGGCCGTTCTTGTGCGTGCCGAGGATCGCAGCGAAGCAGGCGTCGGAATCGAAGGCCGGCCAGCACAGCCAGTCGATCGAACCGTTGCGCCCGACCAGCGCCGCGGTCTCGCAGTCGCCGATCAGCGCATAGTCCTCGATCCTCTGAGACAATGTCGTGCGAGCCTCGAAAACGGCGTTTCGGAAATCCTCAGCAATCAACGCCCGCCGGGCAACGAGCGTTCCCGTGTCGCGGCCTTCAAAGCTGCGAGATCGACCTTCGAGGCGATCTTGTCGAGCGCAACCGGCAGGCGCTGGCGCCAGTTCGGATGCTCGTCGATCGTGCCGGGAATGTTGGGCTGATCGATCACGCCGAGCAGGTCCTCCAGCGACACTGCGAGCAGCCGCGACGGCGTGCGCGACAGGAAGGCGAGCACCGAATAAAGGTCGTTGGCGTTGATGCCGTTCTGGCGCAGGATGTCGTCGAGCTTGCCGAGCGCATCCCAGCGCGCCTTCTCGTCCTCGCCGGGTTCGAGCCCGAGCGAGAGCTTCATCCTGAGATCGCTGAAGGAGCGCCAGCCGGCATAGGTGCACAGATCATGCGTGTTCAGCGTGACCAGCGCGTTGGGCCGGTAGTGATCGGTGTTGCGGAAATGGCCGGCATCGTCGCGCTCGAACATCATGACGAGATAGGACCAGATGCCGAAATCCTGCATGGTCTCGCGGAATCCTTCCGGCACGGTGCCGAGGTCCTCGCCGATCACGATGCATTTGTTCGCCGCGCTTTCACGCACCACGGCGCCAAGCAGCGCCTCGAACGGCATCTGCACATAGGCGCCATTATCCGGCTTGAAACCGCGCGGCACCAGATAAAGCCGCTTCAGCCCCAGCACGTGATCGAGGCGGATGGCCCCGGCATGCCGCATCGAAGCGGCCAGCATGTCGGCGAACGGCACGAAGGACTGAGCCTCCAGGCCACCAGCATTGAAGCCGGCAAGGCCCCAGTCCTGGCCGACGGTGTTGAGCACGTCAGGCGGCGCACCGACCGCGAGATGGCGCGAGATCGCCATCTGCTCGTTCCAGGCATCGAAGCCGTTGGACTGCACGCCGACGGCGACGTCGAGATAGAGGCCCACGCGCATGCCAAGTTGGCCGGCCAGTTCCTTGGCGGCATGCAACTGGCTATCGGCGGTCCATTGGACGAATTCAACGAACTCGACGTCGTGTTTGTCGGGCCCGTTGCGCAGTCGGGCGCATTTCGCCTCGTCCGGCTGCTGCCATTCCACCGGCCATTCCCACCACGGCGCCGTGAAGCGATGGCGTAGCACCTCGAAGCAGGCAAAACGGGACAACAGCGGCGCGCGCGCCGCGCGGAAGGCGTCGAACTGGTTGCGGCGGACACCGCTGGCGCTTTTCAGAAAGCTGTCGAAGGCCGCGCGCAAGGCCAACCACTTCAAGGCCGCCATGGCCGCATAGGGCACACGATCGCCTTCACGGAGCCGCGCGGCGGTCGCGGCCGCGTCGGGGACGAGATCGCCGGAAAATTCCGGGATTGCCTCGACATCGATATAGAGCGGATTGAGAAACAGCCGGCTGTTCGGCGAATAGGGGCTGCAATCGGCCGGATGGTCGTCGAACAACACATGCAGAGGATTAAGCCCGACCCCGTCGGCCCCCAACTGCTTGGCGAGCCGGACGAGATCGGCAAGATCAGTGAAATCACCGATGCCCCAATTGCGGTCGGAGCGGACGCTGTAGAGTTGCACAGCAAGCAGCCAGCCGCGGTCGAAATCGCCGCCAAAGGCCCGCTCGGGCGCCACGATCATCGGCACCTCTTCGCTCACGCCTTCGGCATCGGTCAGCGTCAGACGGTGATAGCCGAGCGGCAGACCGGCGGGCCATGCAATCACGGGCTCGCGCGCCTCGCCTTGCGCGATCAAATTGCCATTGCCGGTCATCGTCCATTTGAGCGGCGGTGCACCGATCGTCACCAATTCGGTGCGCGGATGGCCCAAGGCGCGCACCACCACGGGTCCGCTAACGAAGCGATAGACCCGCTTCTCCGGCAGGGCGTCGAGGATGGATTTGAGGGCCACGGGATCGGTGATCCGCAGCTTTCCGAGGGCATCGACGAATTCGGACTGAACGCCCTTGATCTGGGCTTGAGCTAAAAGATCCATTCGGCACGCAGTTGGCAGGCCAGATTTTGGCCGGGGGTATTGATTTTAACGAGGCACTGGAAGACGTTAGTCAGGCTTAACTCACAAACCGCGCTAGCCGTTCCCGAGGGAACTAATGACACCCAACCGGCTTTCTATATAGGTATCAAGCGTAGGTTCCCGACAAGGGAAACGGGCTCCTGCTTTCTTGTCAATGGCATCACCGTGAACAAGACAATTCAAACTGTCGAGAGTGCCGCAGCCGGCAGCGCTTTCCTCATCGAAGACGTCTATCCCTTGATCGACGGCGGCCGCTTCCCCGTGAAGCGGATCGCGCGCGAACCGGTCGAGGTCTGGGCCGACATCTACCGCGACGGCGACGGCGTGATCGGCGCAGCGCTGATCTGGCGGCAAGAGCAGGACCGCGAATGGCGGAGCGAGCCGATGATCCCTCACGGCAATGACCGCTGGTCCGGCGCGTTCACACCGGTTGAGCCCGGCAAATATGTCTATGCGATCGAAGCCTGGACCGACGAGTTCGCGACGTGGTCGCACGGGGTCGCGCGCAAGCAGCGCTCTGGTGTCGATGTCAGCCTCGATGCGATCGAGGGCGCCGGCCTTCTGACCAAGGCGCATGGCGCGCGTCAGGAGGCCGCGGCTGTCATCGTCAGGCAATGCGAGGACTATCTTCAGACCGGCGACGTCACCCCGCTGCTGGCAACTGAACTCGGCGAAGCCATGGCCGAGAGCCAATCGCGGCCCGACCTCACCCGCTCGGCGCCCTTCCCGCTCATCGTCGACCGCGACAAGGCGCGCTTTGGCGCCTGGTATCAGATGATGCCGCGCAGCCAGAGCCAAATTCCAGGCCGGCACGGCACGCTCCGCGACTGCATCGCGCGGGTGCCCGAGATCGCGGCGATGGGCTTCGACGTGCTCTACTTCACGCCGATCCACCCCATTGGCCGCACCCGCCGCAAGGGCCGCAACAACGCGCCGGTAGCGACCGAAGGCGATCCCGGCTCGCCTTATGCGATCGGCACCATCGAGGGGGGGCACGATGCGCTGCATCCGGAGCTCGGCACGATCGAGGATTTCCGCGCGCTGGTCGCGACCTGCCTGGAATACGGCCTCGAGCTCGCGCTCGACTTCGCCGTGCAATGCTCGCCGGACCATCCCTGGCTGACGCAACATCCGGAATGGTTCAAATGGCGGCCGGACCGCTCGGTGCGGACGGCTGAGGGGCCCTATTCCGATATCGTCATCCCCGATTTCACGTCCGTCGATCGGGCCGGACTGTGGAACGCGTTTCGCGACGCCATGCTGTTCTGGATCGACCACGGTGTCACCATCTTTGCCATCGACAATCACGACACCGCGCCGCTTGCTTTCTGGGAGTGGCTGATCCGCGATATCCGCCGCCGGCACCCCGAGGTGATCCTGTTCTCCAAGACGTTCGCGCGACCGAAGCTGATGAAGGGCCTCGCCAAGCTCGGCTTTGCGCAGTCCTTCAGCTATTTCCCGTGGCGCACGGCGAAGTGGGAGCTGGAGCAATATCTCGGCGAGCTGACGCGCTATCCCGAACGTGACTTCTATCGGCCGAACCTGTTCGTGAGCACGCCCGACCTGCTGCCATATCATCTCCAGGGCGGCGAGACCTGGGCGTTCAAATCGCGCGTCGCGCTGGCCGCGACATTGTCCGGCAGTTACGGCGTCTACAGCGGGTTCGAATTGCTGGAGCACGACGCGATCCCCGGCCGCGAGGAATATCTCGACTCCGAGAAATACCAGATCAGACAGCGCGACTGGGACAAGCCCGGCAACATTAAGCCGTACATCACGGAGCTAAATCGTATCCGCAACGAAAACGTAGCCCTTCAGCAGACGGCGAACCTGCGCCTCCTCGGCATTGAGGACGGCGACACGATTGCTTTTGCCAAGGAGGCCGCCGATCCCGCCAATACCGTCATTGCCGCGATCGCGCTCTCGCGCAATGCACGCGAGTTCTGGTTGCCGCTCGGCGACCTCGCCATCGACGTCGGCCGCGCGCGCCGCCATGTCACCGGACTCGAAAATCTCCTCACCGGCGAACAGTCCCGCATCGAATGGGGCGGGATCAAATTGCGTATCGATCCCGACCGCGATCCGGCGCTGCTGTTCCGCTGCCTGGCGTAAAGGCGCACGCCATGAACGTATTGTCTTCCGTCGACACCAAGAAAGCCGAGGCTGCCGGGATCGTGGATGAACTCTGGTACAAGGACGCCGTTATCTACCAGCTTCACGTCAAGGCGTTTGCCGACAGCAACAATGACGGCATCGGCGACTTCGCCGGGCTGACCGAGAAGCTGCCCTATCTCCAGGAGCTCGGCGTCACCGCGCTCTGGCTGCTGCCGTTCTATCCCTCGCCCGGCCGCGACGACGGCTACGACATTGGCGACTACGGCTCGATCAATCCCGATTTCGGGACGATGAAAGATTTCAAGCGCTTCATCCAGGAGGCGCAGAAGCGCGGCTTGCGCGTCATCACCGAACTCGTCGTCAACCACACCTCGGACCAGCACAATTGGTTCAAGCGTGCGCGCCGCAGCCCGGCAGGCTCGAGCGCCCGCAATTGGTATGTCTGGAGCGACACCGATCAGAAATACCAAGGTACGCGGATCATTTTCACCGATACCGAGAAGTCCAACTGGACCTGGGATCCCGAAGCCGGCGCGTTCTACTGGCACCGCTTCTTCTCGCACCAGCCGGATCTCAATTTCGACAATCCGCGCGTCGTCAGCGCGCTCATCCAGGTGATGAAGCGCTGGCTCGATGCCGGCGTCGACGGCTTCCGGCTCGATGCCATCCCCTATCTCTGCGAGCGCGAGGGCACCTCGAACGAGAACCTTCCCGAGACGCATTCAATCATCAAGCGCCTGCGCAAGGAATTGGACGCCTATTCCAAGGGCAAGTTGCTGCTGGCCGAGGCCAATCAATGGCCGGAGGACGTGCAGGAATATTTCGGACGTGGCGACGAATGCCACATGGCCTACCACTTCCCGCTGATGCCGCGCATCTACATGGCGATCGCGCAAGAAGACCGCTTTCCGATCACAGACATACTGCGACAGACGCCGGACATTCCCTCAAGCTGCCAGTGGGCGCTGTTCCTGCGAAACCATGACGAGCTGACGCTGGAAATGGTCACCGACGTCGAACGCGATTATCTGTGGTCGACCTACGCCAATGATCCGCGCGCCCGCATCAATGTCGGCATCCGCCGGCGCCTTGCGCCGCTGATGGACAACGACCGGCGCAAGATCGAGCTGATGAACTCGCTGCTGTTGTCCTTCCCTGGTACGCCGATCATCTATTACGGCGACGAGATCGGGATGGGCGACAACATCTATCTCGGCGACCGCAACGGCGTGCGCACGCCGATGCAGTGGAGCCCGGACCGCAATGGCGGCTTCTCACGCGCTGATCCGGCCCGCCTTTACGCGCCGCCGATCATGGATCCCGTCTATGGCTATGAGTCCGTGAACGTGGAAGCGCAGTCGCGCAGCCTTTCGTCGCAGCTCAACGCCACCAAACGGTTGATCTCGGTGCGCAAGTCCACGCTCGCCTTCGGCCGCGGGACCATGACCTTCATCCGCCCGACCAACCGCGCTGTGCTGGCCTATGTCCGGCAGTACCGCGACGAGGTGATCCTCTGCGTCGCGAACCTCTCGCGCGCCGCGCAGGCAACCGAGCTCGATCTGTCGCCGTGGAAGGACCGCATCCCGCAGGAGATGCTCGGCCGCACGCGTTTTCCGGCGATCGGCGAACTGCCCTACATGGTCACGCTGGGGCCCTATGGCTTCTACTGGTTCCAGCTCACCGAGCGCGACAAGTCCGAGCCGGTGACGCCGCGCGCGGTGCCGGAATTCGAAACGCTGGTGGTGCCTGTCAATTCGACCTGGGTCTCTCTGGCACGCGAACGCGGAATGTTCGAGCGCGATGTGCTGCCGGGCTTCCTGTCACGGACGCGGTGGTATCCAGAAAACAATCCCAAGCACATCAAGCCCACGCTGACATCGGCGGTGCCGTTCTGCGACATCGGCGACAACAGGCCCTGGATCGCGTTCTTCGAAGCGACCCGACACGATGTGACCACCCGCTACGTCGTACCGATGCAGATTGAGTGGGTGCGCTTCGATCGCGAACGCTTCAACCCGAAGGCGCTCGCCGCCGTGCGCCAGGGTGCCCGCGAAGGCACGCTGCTCGACGTTGCGACAGAGCAGATCTTCATCGGTCTGTTCCTGCGCAATCTGTCGCAGAACCTGGTGGTGGAAGAGAACAATCTGCGGCTGGAGTTCAAGGCGACCAGCAGGTTTGCCGACTACACCATCAAGGAGCCAGAACGCATCCGCACGGTCGAGCAGTCGAACAGCACCGCACTGGTCGACAACCAGTATGTCGCCAAGATCTATCGCCGGCTTGAAAGCGGCATCAATCCCGAAATCGAGATCGGCTCCTACCTCACCGAAATCGCCCGCTTTGCCAATACGCCGGCACTGCTCGGCAACGTCGAGCTGGTCGAAGGCGATAGTCGCAGCGCGGTCGGCGTGCTGCACGCCTATGTCGAGAACCAAGGCGATGGCTGGGCCGTCACCGCGGGCTATCTCGACCGCTATATCGACGAGCAAAGGGTGCTGCCACCGGGCGAGATGCTCCGCGAGACCCAGGAGCAAGCGCCATATCTGCACTTCATAGCGCAGATCGGCCGGCGGCTCGCCGAGCTGCATGTGGCTCTGGCGGCCGCAAAGCCCGACGATCTCGCGCCGGAGCTGATCGGCTCCGCACACGTCGAGCGCTGGACATCCGACCTGACGAGACGGGCCGAGCGCGTTCTCGAGCGGCTGGCCGACACTCGCGGCGGCCTGCGAGAGGCGGACCGGCCGCTGATCGATCAGCTCGTGGCGATGCGTGCGTCCCTGTCCGGCCGGCTGAATGCGCTATTGCCTTCCGAGATCGGCGGGTTGAACATCCGTCATCATGGCGACTTCCGCCTCGGGCAAACGCTGATCGTAAAGGACGATATCTTCATCATCGACTTCGACGGAGATCCGCGTTTGCCGCTGGCCGACAAGCGGCGCAAGCTGCCTGCCGCGCGCGACGTCGCCGGCCTGATCCGCTCGATTGATCTTTCGGTTAACGCGGCGCTCAACCGCGCGCTCACGGGCGCCTCCGACGAGCAGGGCCGGCTTACGGCCGCGCTCGGCGAATGGCGCGAGCGCGCCACTGCGACGTTCCTCAACGCCTACCGCGAGGCCACGACGGATCGGCGGCTGTGGCCAGTGGATCGGCAATCCGCGGCAGGCCTGTTAAGTTTTTTCCTGCTTGATCAAGCGTTCGACGAAGTAGAGTACGAGCTGTCCCACCGGCCTGAGGGGCTCCATGCGCCGCTGTCCGGACTGCTTCGCATTCTGTCCAGCACCGAGAGCGAAGCCCATGCCTAAACTCCCTGCCGAGGCCTATGCGATCATCGAGGGCCGCCACTCCGACCCCTTCCACTATCTCGGGCTGCATCCCGAGGGCGGCAAGAGTGTTGTGCGCGCGTTTCTCCCCGAAGCTTCCAACGTCGAGGCGGTCAGCGAGCATGGCGAGGTGGCCCGGCTCGACCGCGTCCACGATGCCGGCCTGTTCATCGGCAGCCTGCCGAATGGCTCGAAGCACTACCAGCTCCGCGTCAAATTCGGCGACAGCGTCGTCGAATTCGAGGACGCCTACCGCTTTCCGCCGATCCTGTCCGATTTCGATCTCTATCTGCTCGGCGAAGGCACCCACCAGCGCCTTTACGACAAGCTCGGCGCGCATCCGATGCGGCTCGAAGATATCGATGGCATCGGCTTCGTAGTGCTGGCGCCGAATGCACGGCGCGTCTCCGTGGTCGGCGATTTCAATTTCTGGGACGGGCGGCGCCATCCGATGCGGGTGCGCGGCGCAGGTTATTGGGAGTTATTCATCCCGCACGCCAAGGCCGGCGACCACTACAAGTTCGAAATTATCGGACCCCATGGCCATCTACTCCCGCTGAAGTCCGATCCGATGGCGTTTGCAAGCGAGGTGCGGCCGAAGACCGCTTCCATCGTGTTCGACGAGGCGCATCTGCCGCGGCCGCGACCGGCACCCGACGGCATCAACGCATTGTCGGCGCCGATGTCGATCTACGAGGTCCATCTCGGCTCGTGGCGGCGCAAGAACGGAGATGAATGGCTGACCTACCGGGAGCTGGCCGAGCAGCTGCCGGCCTACGCCCGTGACATGGGCTTCACTCATCTCGAATTTCTCCCCGTCAGCGAGCATCCTTTCGACGGCTCATGGGGCTACCAGCCGACCGGCCTGTATGCGCCGACCAGCCGCTTCGGCACGCCGGAGGATTTTGCCGCACTGGTCGATGCCTGCCACCGCGAGGGCGTCGGCGTGCTGCTCGACTGGGTGCCTGGCCACTTCCCGGACGATCCGCACGGGCTCGGCAGTTTTGACGGCACAGCGCTGTACGAGCACGCCAATCCGCTCCAAGGCCGTCACCTCGATTGGGGCACGCTGATCTACAATTACGGCCGCACCGAAGTGACGAACTTCCTGGTGTCGAACGCGCTGTTCTGGCTCGAGCGTTACGCTATCGATGGACTACGCGTCGATGCGGTCGCATCCATGCTCTACCTCGACTACAGCCGCCCGCCCGGCGCGTGGATTCCGAATCAGCATGGCGGCCGGGAGAACATCGAGGCGATCGCGTTCCTGCGCCGCTTCAACACCGAGCTGTTCGCGCGTTTCCCGCAGGCGACCACGGCCGCCGAAGAGTCCACCGCATGGCCGCAGGTCTCGCGCCCGGTCGAATTCGGCGGGCTCGGCTTCGGCTACAAGTGGAACATGGGTTGGATGCACGACACGCTGAACTACATCAGCAAGGATCCGATCCACCGCAAGCATCATCACGGCGACATTCTGTTCGGCCTGCACTATGCCTTCTCGGAAAACTTCGTCCTGCCGCTGTCGCATGACGAGGTCGTGCACGGCAAGCGCTCGATCCTGGGCCGCATGCCCGGCGACGAATGGCAGCGCTTTGCGAATCTGCGCGCCTATTACAGCTTCATGTTCGGCCATCCCGGCAAGAAGCTGCTGTTCATGGGTGCCGAGATCGCGCAAAGCCGCGAATGGAATCACGACCAATCGCTCGACTGGCACTTGCTCGAGCACAAGACTCATTCCGGCATCCAGGCGCTGATCCGCGACCTCAACCGGCTCTATCGCGCGGTGCCCGCTCTGCACCAGATGGACTGCGAGCCGGCCGGTTTCGAATGGCTGATCACCGACGACGCCAACCGCAACGTGTTCGCTTGGCTGCGCAAGGGATTTGACGAGCACGCCCGGTGCATGGTGATCGTCAACTTCTCACCCAACGTCTATCGCAACTACCGCGTTCGCGCGCCCTTCGGCGGCAAGTGGAAGGAAGTGTTCAACTCGGACTCCGCCCACTACGGCGGCAGTAATGTCGGCAACATCGGCGAAGTCCATGCTGTCGATGGCGAGCTCCGCCTCACCATTCCGCCGCTCGCCGGGATCTTCCTCGTTCCGGAAAGCTGAACGATGCGCCTGACTGCTGGATCGCCCGCACGCCTCGGCGCAAGCTGGGACGGACGCGGCACCAATTTCGCGCTGTTCTCCGCCAACGCGCAGAAGGTCGAGCTGTGCCTGTTCGACACGCAAGGCCGCCGCGAACTCGAGCGCATCGAACTGCCGGAGCGCACCGAGGACGTCTGGCACGGCTATCTCAACGACGTTTCGCCCGGCCAGCTCTACGGTTATCGCGTGCATGGCCCCTACGAGCCCGAGCAGGGGCATCGCTTCAACGCCAACAAGCTGCTGCTCGACCCCTATGCCAAGCGGCTTTCCGGGCGGCTGGTCTGGAGTGACGCGCATTTCGCCTATCGCACCGGAAGCCCGCGTGAAGATCTCTCCTTCGACCGGCGCGACAACGCGCGCGGCATGCCGAAGGGCGTCGTGGTCGACGAGACCTTCAACTGGGGCCGCCGCGAGATCCGGCCCAACATCCCCTGGGAAGATACCATCATCTACGAGGCTCACATCAAGGGCCTGACGCAGAAGCGCAACGACGTTCCGCCGAATTTGCGCGGCACCTATGGCGGGCTGTCGTCGCCGGCGATGATCGAGCATCTGAAGAAGCTCGGCGTCACCACGGTCGAGCTCCTGCCGATCCACGCGTTCATCGACGACCGCATCCTGGTGGAGAAGAAGCTAGCCAATTACTGGGGCTACAACACGCTGTCCTTTTTCGCGCCCGAGGCACGCTATGCCCAGGACAACGCGCTCGACTCATTTCGCACCACGATTGCACGCCTGCACGATGCCGGCATCGAGGTGATGCTCGACGTCGTCTACAACCACACTGCCGAGGGCAATCACCTCGGCCCGACGCTGTGCTATCGCGGCATCGACAACGCCTCCTATTACTGGCTGAACCGCGAAAACCCGCGCTATTACGACGATTTCACCGGCTGCGGCTCGTCGGTCAACCTCACCCACCCGCGCGTGCTGCAGATGGTGATGGATTCCTTGCGCTACTGGGTCGAGGTCTGCCACGTCGACGGCTTCCGTTTCGACCTCGCCACCACGCTGGCGCGCGGGCCGAACGGTTATGATCGCGGCAGCTCATTCCTCACCGCGATCCGGCAGGATCCGGTGCTGGCGAGCGTCAAGCTCGTCGCCGAACCCTGGGATCTCGGCCTCGGCGGCTACCAGGTCGGTGCATTTCCCTCGCAATGGTCGGAGTGGAACGACCGTTACCGCAGCGCCATGCGCCGCTACTGGAGCGGCGAAGGCAGCCTGATCGGCGACATCTCCAGCCGCATGACGGCGTCCTCCGACTTGTTCAACCACGACGGACGGCGGCCGCGCGCCAGCATCAACCACATCACCGTCCATGACGGTTTCACGCTTGCCGATCTCTTCAGCTACAATGAGAAGCACAACGAGGCCAATGGCGAGGACAACCGCGACGGCTCCAACGACAACCATAGCAACAATTGCGGTGTCGAGGGCCCGACCGACGATCCCCAAATCCTCAGCTTGCGCCGGCAGCTTCGCAAGAACGTGCTGGCCTGCCTGATGCTGGCGCAGGGCATTCCGCTGATCCTCGCCGGCGACGAGGTCGGCAATTCGCAATCGGGCAACAACAACGCCTATTGCCAGGACAACGAGGTCGGCTGGGTCGGCTGGGACAATCTCGGCAAGGACGGCGACGGCATGGTCGATTTCGTCGCCGAACTCGCCGATATCCGCCGCCGGTTCTCGCAGCTTCGTAGCCATCGCTGGCTCGACGGCCGCCCTAAAGATGGCATCTCCTACGGCGCGCTGTGGCTGACGCCGGCCGGCGACGAAATGACGGA
The DNA here is from genome assembly GCF_040547985.1 of Bradyrhizobium sp. LB14.3. Taxonomy (NCBI): domain Bacteria; kingdom Pseudomonadati; phylum Pseudomonadota; class Alphaproteobacteria; order Hyphomicrobiales; family Nitrobacteraceae; genus Bradyrhizobium; species Bradyrhizobium sp. LB14.3. The sequence goes on along the minus strand of NZ_JBEPQT010000011.1, from coordinate 199,978 downwards.
AAGCGACTGGAAATTCCCGGAAGGGCGGTTTCTTTCCTATGTGATGGGGCCGATGGAACCGCGCAGCGCCGCGATCTTTATCGTACTGAACGCCGCCCCCGAAGAGATCGCATTCAAATTGCCAAAAATGACCGAATACAAGAGCTGGCAGCAGATCCTGAACACGACCGAGGCCAAGCTGAACACGATCGACTTCCAGCCCGGAAGCGCCAGCAAGGCGCCGCCGCGCTCCGTGCTCGCTTTCGCGGGGGCGCTATGAGGCCATCCTTCGGGGCGAGGCTGACCAAGGACGGCGTGTCGTTCCGGCTGTGGGCGCCCGCCGCGCGCCGTGTCGATCTCCTGCTCGACGGACGACACGCGATGCAGCGCCGGCAGGATGGCTGGTATGTCGCCGACATTGTCGGCCTGGCCGTTGGCAGCACCTACAAATTCAGGATCGACGACGAGATCGACGTGCCCGATCCGGCGTCTGCATTCCAGCCCGAAGACGTGTACGGCCCGAGCGAAGTGATCGATCACGATGCCTTCGCCTGGCGCGCGCGCGATTGGCGCGGCCGCCCCTGGGAGGAGACTGTGCTGATCGAGACGCATGTCGGCACCTTCACTGCTGAAGGCACCTATCGTGCCATGATCGACAAGCTCGATCATCTCGTCGCAACCGGGATCACCGCGGTCGAGCTGATGCCGCTGGCCGATTTCGCCGGCCGCCGCGGCTGGGGTTATGACGGCGTGCTGTGGTACGCACCCGACAGCGCCTATGGCCGCCCCGATGATTTGAAGACGCTGATCGACGAAGCACATCTGCGCGGGCTGATGGTATTACTCGACGTCGTCTACAATCATTTCGGTCCCGAGGGGAATTACCTCGGCCGCTATGCGCCGGCCTTCTTCACCGATGCGCACACGCCATGGGGCAGTGCGATCGATTATCGCGTGCCGCAGGTTCGCGCTTTCGCCGTCGAGAACGCACTGTCATGGCTCACCGACTACCGCTTCGACGGCCTGAGGCTCGATGCCGCCAATCACATCATGGCCCCCCCCGGTGAGCAATCGATGCTGCAAGATCTCAGCATCGCCGCAGGCGAGCTTGCCAAGGCAACGGGGCGGCACATCCATGTCGTGCTGGAGAACGGCGACAACCGCGCGAGCCTGCTCGACGCCGCGCAGGAACCCCCGAACGGCAAATATCGCGGACAGTGGAACGACGACTACCACCACGTCTGGCACGTGATGCTGACTGGTGAGCTCGCCGGCTATTACGCGGACTATCAAACGCCGCGCCTCGATCTCGCACGCGCGCTTGCATCCGGCTTCGTCTATCAGGGCGAAATCTCGGAATTCTGGGGCAAGAAGCCGCGCGGCGAAAAAAGCGGCGAGCTGCCGCCGGCGACCTTCGTCAACTTCCTGCAAAACCATGACCAGATCGGCAACAGGCCGCTGGGCGAACGACTCGAGAGCCTGGCATCGCCCAGGCAGATCGAAGCCGCACTCGCGGTGACCTTGCTCGCGCCGATGGTGCCGATGCTGTTTCAGGGCGAGGAGTGGGGCTGCACCGCGCCCTTCCCGTTCTTCTGCGATTTCCAGGGCAGCCTTGCCGATGCCGTACGCGCGGGGCGCAAGCAGGAGTACGCCTGGGCTTACAAAAAATACGGCGACGAGGTGCCCGACCCGCTCGATCCGGCAACGCTGCAAGCGGCCGTGCTCGACTGGACCGGCCACACGCCGGAACAGGACGCACGTCTCGCGCTGGTGCGGGAGCTGCTCGCGCTTCGTCACAAAGAGATCGCGCCACGGCTGAAAGATGCGCGCTTCGGTGATGCCGCCGTAGCCGATAGCGGCCTGCTCACCGCACATTGGCGCATGGGAGATGGCGCGACGTTGCGTCTGGTCGCCAATCTGTCCGACAAAGACATCGCATACTCCAACGGCAGTGCGGGCACCCCGATCTGGGGCGGCGCGGCCGGCGACAAGCTTCCGCCTTGGTCGGTGGTCTGGCGTCTCGGAGGGTGAGATGCCTCCAGCCATTCCTCTCGCAACCTACCGGCTTCAGCTCACCGCGGATTTCGACTTCGACAAGGCCGCCGCGGTGGTACCCTATCTAAAGGCGCTGGGGATCACGCATCTCTACACCTCGCCGGTGATGAAGGCCCGCAAGGGCTCGACGCACGGCTATGACACCGTCGATCACAGCCAGCTTAATCCGGAGCTCGGCGGCGAGGCCGGCTTCGCGCGACTGAGCGAGGCGCTGACGCAGAACGACCTAGGTCTCATCATCGATTTCGTGCCGAACCATGTCGGCGTCCACTTTGCCGACAATCCCTGGTGGCTGGACGTGCTGGAATGGGGCCAGACTTCGCCGCACGCAGTTTCCTTCGACATCGACTGGGATCTGCTGCCCTACCGCGCCCGCGACGGCGTGCTGCTGCCGATCCTCGGCGCCTCCTATGGCGAAGCACTTGAGCGCGGCGAGATCGAGCTGCGCTACGATTCCGACGAAGGCAGCTTCTCGGCCTGGTATTTCGAGCACCGCCTGCCGATCGCGCCGGAGCGCTATGGCGAAATGCTGCGCATGATCGTGAAGGAGGCGGACGCGGCCGAGAGCGAAGCCGGCAAGCGCCTGCTGTCGCTTGCCGCGCGGTACACGGGACTGCGCCGCCCCAACCGCAAGGAAGCGCCCGGCTTCAAGGCAGAGCTTAGGGAGATCGCAGGCAGCGCCGACCTCGTCGCGCGCGGCCTCGGCGCCTATCGCGCCGCCAAGGACCGTCCCGCGCAGACGCTGGCGCTGCATCACCTGCTGGAACGCCAGCACTACAAGCTCGGGCACTGGCGGCTTGCCTCCAGCGAGATCAACTATCGCCGCTTCTTCGACGTCAACGGGCTCGCCGGCCTGCGCGTCGAGGACCCCGGCACGTTCGCCGCCACGCACCGGCTGGTGAAGCAACTCATTGCCGAGGGCAGACTGCAGGGCATCCGCCTCGATCACATCGACGGCCTGCGCGACCCCGCGCAATACTGTCAGCGGCTGCGCCGGCTGGTGCGCGACGCGCAGGGCACGACGAAGCCGTTCTATACGGTGATCGAGAAGATCCTGTGCGAGCACGAGCGTCTGCCGCACTTCGCCGGCGTCCAGGGCACCACCGGCTATGAGTGGATGAACGCCATCACTCACGTTCTGGTCGACGCCAAGGGGCTGGAGGCTTTGGACGAAACCTGGCGGCAGATCAGCAACCGGCCGCCGCGGCTCGCGCCTTACGTCAAGGACGCCAAAAGGCGCGTGCTGGAGACGCTGCTGACCAGCGAATTCACGGTTCTGACCCGCCTGCTTGCGCGCATCGCCAACGGGCATTACTCGACCCGCGACTTTTCAGCCGACAGCCTGCGGCAGGCGCTCGAGCTTTATGTGCTGCATTTCCCGGTGTACCGGACCTATCTGACGACGAGCGCGCCAGCGGCGAACGATCGCAAGCTGATCGACGACACCATCGCACGCGCTCGCGCCCAATGGTTCGCCGCGGACGAAGGCATCTTCGACTTCCTGCGCGACGCGCTCACCATGGACCTGCTCAAGCGTGGCCGCCCACCGCACAGCGCCCCGCGGGTGCGCCGCTTTGCGCTGAAGGTGCAGCAGTTTACCGGGCCAATGATGGCGAAGTCGCTGGAGGACACCGCGTTCTATCAATTCCACCGGCTGCTCGCCCTGAACGAGGTCGGCGGTGATCCCGCGAGCAGCGGCCTCACCGTTCCCGCTTTCCACGAGATCATGCAGGCCCGCGCCAGGGAATGGCCGCAAGGAATGACGGCGACCGCCACCCATGACACGAAACGCGGCGAGGACGCCCGCGCGCGGATCGCGGCCCTGAGTGAAATTCCCGGCGAATGGACCAGCGCGGTGGCCCGCTGGAAGGTCCTGAACGCACCGCACATTGCGCTCGACGGCAATCTGCGTGCCCCGTCGGCGACATTCGAATACATGCTCTACCAGACCCTGCTCGGCGCCTGGTCGCTCCGGGAGTCGGCGGACGCCGGTTTCGTCGAGCGCATCCAGGCCTATGCGCTCAAAGCCGCGCGCGAGGGCAAGGAGGAGACGAGCTGGCTCAACCCGCATGAGGCCTATGAGAACGGCGTAACGAGCTTCATCGCGAAGGTCCTCGATCCCGCGCAATCCGGCGAATTCCTGGAGGCGCTGCAAACCCTGGCACGCCGCGTCGCGCTGCTCGGCGCGCTGAACGCGCTGAGCCAGCTCACGCTCAAGGCGACATTGCCGGGCGTGCCCGACTTCTACCAGGGCACCGAATTCTGGGACCTGTCGCTGGTCGATCCCGACAACCGACGCCCGGTGGATTTTTCCGCGCGGCACGCGGCGCTTGGCATGCTGGACAATCCGGACTGGAATGATCTGATCAAGAGCTGGCCGGATGGCCAGCTCAAGCTGGCCTGGACGCGCCACCTCCTCAAGCTGCGCAACGAACTCCCTGACGTCTTCGCGCGAGGCGATTACCAGCCGCTTCAGGTTCGGGGCGCGCACGCCGACCTTGTCGTGGCCTTTGCCCGCCGCCACGGCCGCGCCGCGGCGATCGTCGTGGTCGGGCGCCAGTTCGCACCCTTCACGCAAGCAGGACGCGAATGGCCGATGCTCGATGGCTTCGACGCCACCATCGACGTCACGGGCTACCACGTGCCGGGTCTTGCGGGCAACGATCTGCTGCTCGCGCAGGCGCTTGGCAATTTTCCCGCTTCTGTCATCTCGGCGCGCGCCGCGGGTGCGGCGAGGCCGATGCGACCGCGCGCCCGCGCGTGAACGCTAGCTTTTTTCGTCTTTGCCCAGCAGCAGCTGGCCGCGCTTGCGGATCGTGGCCTGCGCCATCTCGGCAAAGCGCTGCAACAGCCAGGGCAGCACCACCTGCACCTTGACGTGGTCGTCGGCGACATCGACCTGGCCGCTCGCGATCTGCCCCAGCGCGCGGATGCGAAAATTCATGCTGTCACCGCTCCAGCGCTCCTCCTCGACCTGCATCACCGGAATGCTGGCCGCGGCGCGGCCGAGCCCGGTCTTGAGCCGGCGCACCGCCTCCTCGCGGCCGAGACGGTGCGGAATGGAGACGACAAGCGGTGCTGACATGGCCTTGCCCTGTAAGTGACTGATCCTCACATAGTCATGCCGGCCGGTGGGTCAAAGGTTCCATGCAAGCTGGCCGTGCAACCGCTGTTTCATCGGGGGAACTTTAAAACCTGCGGCAAGTTGCCCTCGCACAACGGGATAGGTTGCAAACGACCCTTTCAAGAAGGGCTGGAGGAGATTCGCATGTCTATCGGTACGATCATTCTGATCATTTTGGTTATCGCCCTGCTCGGCGGCTTCAGCGGCATCGGCGGCGGTCCGTTTTACGGCACCGGCTATTATGGCGGCGGCGGCCTCGGACTTGTCATCGTCATCCTGCTGATCTTGCTATTGCTGGGACGGATTTAGCCGCTCTTGCACGGTGGGTTAGCCGAAGGCGTAACCCACCATTGCTTCCGTGAATGCTGAACGAAGTAGGGTGGGCTACGCCTTCGGCTACCCCACCCTACTTCACTTTCCCCGCGAGCTTCTTGATCGCCGCCTTGATCGACGCGGCTGCATCATCGTAGCCATCCCACACCTTTGATCGCGTCAGCAATCCGGGTACCGTCCGCACCGTGTAGCGCTTCGGATCAAGATCGCTCTTTACCTGCGCCCACGTGACGGGCATCGACACGGTTGCACCATCTCGTGCGCGGGGGGAGAGCGGCGCCACCGCCGTCGACATCCGATCGTTGCGCAGATAGTCCAGAAAAATCTTCCCGTCGCGCAGCTTCTTCGACATGTTGAGCAGATAGCGCTCGGGCTCGTCATCCGCCATCCATTGGCAGACCCCTTGCGCGAACGCCTTTGCCTCCTTCCAGCTCACCTTGTCCCGTGCGCCGTGGAGCAGCGGCACGACCACATGCAGGCCCTTGCCGCCGGTGGTTTTGCAAAAACTCTCCATGCCGACATCGGTGAGGCGCTGCCGCATCTCCTTGGCCGCATCGACGACCTCGGGAAAATCAACATCCGGCGCCGGATCGAGATCGAACACCAGCCGGCCCGGCGTGTCATAAGAACCTGGCGCACAATTCCAGGGATGCAGCTCGACGCCACCGATCTGCGCCACGGCCGCGAGCCCCTCGACACGATCGATCTGCAGATAGGGCTTGCGATCGCCTGAGACCTTGGCGAGTTCGATCAGGTTCGAGGTGCCCTGCATGGCGTGGCGCTGGAAGAACTTCTCACCGCCAATGCCATCAGGCGCACGCACGATTGAGCAGGGACGGCCCTTGATATGCTCGATCATCCAGGAACCGATCGCCTCGAAATAGCGCGCGAGATCGAGTTTCGTCACGCCCTTGCCGTCGCCGCCGTCCGGCCACAACTCCTTGTCCGGCTTGGAGAGCACGACGCCCATCACCTCCGCACCGCCGCTTGCCTTCGGCCGGGCGGCAGGCCTGGTTCTGCCCCGTGACCTGGTGGAAGGCTCGGCAAGCTCGGTATCGGCGGGCGTTTCGGCCTCGACCTCCTCCGCCGGCTTGTCCTGCCGCAGACCCTTGAAGGCGGCCTGGCGGATATTGCCGTCGGCGGTGAAGCCGGCGAACTCGATTTCGGCCACGAGCTCCGGCTTCAGCCAGTGCACCTCGCCCGTCTTTTTCGGCGCATTCTTGCCGCCGAAGGGGCTTTGCTTGGCCTCCATGGCCTTCAACGACGGCATGATGCGCTTGACCTTGTCGGCGCCGAAGCCGGTGCCGACCATGCCGACGAAGGCGAGATGATCACCGCGATGCACGCCGGCCATCAGCGAGCGAAATTTGCCGTTGGTGGTCTTCCAGCCGCCGATCACGACCTCATGGCCGGCGCGGCATTTGGCCTTGGTCCAGCTTTCTGTCCGCCCCGAACGGTAAGGCGCATCGAGCTTCTTCGACACCACGCCTTCGAGCTCGAGCTTGCAGGCCGATTGCAGCACCGCATCGCCGCCACTTTCGAAATGCTCGACATAACGGATCTGGCTTGATTTCTTCTTGCGTGCTTCCAGCAGTTCCTTGAGGAGGTCTTTCCGTTCGCCGAGCGGCAGGCGGCGATAATCGAGTCCCTCGGTGAACAGGAGATCGAAGGCGAAGAAGATGAGATCTTCGGTCTTGCCGTCCGATAGTGCTGCCTGGAGCGAGGAGAAGTTCGGCGCACCATTATGGTCGAGCGCGACGATCTCGCCGTCGATCATCACGTCCGGCAGCGCGCTTGCTTCCTTCGCAATACTTGCGAATTTTCCGGTCCAGTCGAGGCCCTTGCGCGTCTTCAACGTCGCCTCGCCGCCCTCGACCCGAAGCTGCACACGGTAGCCGTCGAACTTGATCTCGTGACACCAGCCACCGCCACCCGGCGGGCGCTCGACCGAGGTGCAGAGCTGCGGCGCCACGAAATCCGGTATCTCCGCCGCCTTCTTCGCGGTCGCGGTCGTGGCTTTCTTCTTTGCCGTCTTGCCGGTCTTCAACGCCGCGCGCGGCGCCGGCTTGACCGTGCGCCCTTTCGCTTCTTCGGCCCGATTGGACTGCCAGACCGCGTCGGCCTTGGCATTGGCGCCCTTCGCCAGCATGAACGGTCTTGGCGCGCGTCCCTTGCCTCCGGCGATCTGATCCATCGCGCGGCCGGAGGCGACCGACTTGTCCTCCTCGAGAATGTCGTTGTCTGCGCCCTCACGGACATGTTCGTCGCGGTGCTTGATCAGGAGCCAATTGGTGCGCTTCCCGCCGGTGCGGTCGTTGCGCATGCGCACCAGCACCCAGCTGCCGTGCAGCTTCTCGCCATGCAACGTGAACTTGAGGTCGCCCTTCTTGAACCCGCGTTCGGGATCCTCGGATTCCCAGGTGCCGCGGTCCCACAGCATGACCGTGCCGCCGCCATACTGGCCCTCCGGGATCGTGCCCTCGAAGTCACCATAGTCGAGCGGGTGGTCCTCGACCTCGACGGCCAGCCTCTTGTCGTGCGGGTCAAGCGAGGGCCCTTTCGTCACCGCCCAGGACTTGAAGACGCCGTCGAACTCGAGCCGTAGATCGTAGTGCAGTCGCGTCGCATCGTGCTTCTGGATCACGAAGCGTCGCTGCTTCGAGGGCACCGCTGCCGTTTTGCCCGACGGCTCCGGTGTCTTCTCGAAATCACGTTTCTGTCGATACTTAGAGAGCTTTTGCAGCACGACTGATCCCGGATTCTCTTTTGGCGTGAAAGCCTATCACGGCCCACAACCCACCCGGAACCAAAACCCCACGGGACGGTTGGGGTTCCAAAATGACTCGAAGACGCTGGAGAACGGAATGGCCCCGCGCGCCTATTGGAAGGGAACGTTGAAGCTCTCGCTGGTCAGTTGCCCCGTTGTGCTTTATCCGGCGACCACCGCGGCCGAGAAGACGCGGTTTCACATGATCAACCGCGAGACCGGCAACCGATTGAAGCAGCAGATGATCGACGCCGAGACCGGCGACGTCGTCGAGAGCGATCAGAAAGGACGCGGCTACGAGCTACGCAAGGGCAAATATGTCGAGATCGAGCCGGAGGAGCTCGAAGCGGTCCAGATCGAGAGCAACCACACCATCGACATCGAAAGCTTCGTGCCGAGCGACGAGATCGACCAGCGCTATCTCAACCATCCCTATTATGTCGCGCCCGACGGAAAGGCTGCGATCGACGCCTTTGCCGTGATCCGCGATGCCATGAAGGACCAGGACCGCGTGGCGCTCGCCAAGATCGTGCTCACCAATCGCGAGCATATCATCGCGATCGAGCCGCTTGGCAAGGGCCTGCTCGGCACCACCCTGCGCTTCCCGTACGAGCTGCGCGACGAGGGCCAGTTCTTCGACGACATCAAGAGCCCGAAGATCACCAAGGACATGGTGGAGCTCGCCGGCCATATCCTCCAGACCAAGACGGCCCATTTCGACCCCAGCAAGTTCAAGGACGAATACGAGAACGCGCTAAAGGCACTGGTGAGGCGCAAGGCCAGCGGCAAGACAATCGAACTGCCGGAGCCTGAGGAGAAGCCGAGCAACGTCGTCAACCTGATGGATGCGCTGAAGCAGAGCTTGAAGGGACGCGGCGGGAAGAAGACGTCGGGAAAGTCTCATGCCCGCCGCACGAGGGGACGGCAACGTAGCGCGAAGAAGACGCAAAGGGCCGCGGCGGGGCGTCGCAAGGCGGGTTGATTTACTCCATCATTGCGAGCGTAGCGAAGCAATCCAGAACCTTTCCCGAGAGACAGTCTGGATTGCTTCGCTGCGCTCGCAATGACGATGCTGATGGAGGCTCGCGCCACAATCTCCGTCGTGGCTGCCGCAAGCAGCTAATCCCCCGCCCTTAGCCGATACCCGATCCCGGTCTCCGTCAGCACATATTGCGGCCGTTCCGGATCGGCCTCGATCTTCTGGCGGAGCTGGCGGACATAGACGCGCAGGTATTGCGCATCCGTCAGTTCGTCCCAGAGCTCCCTAAGCAGGAAGCGATGGGTCAGCACCTTGCCGGCATGCTGCACCAGCACGCGCAGGAGATCGTATTCTTTCGGCGACAGTTTGACGTCCCGCTCGCCGACCTTGACGATGCGGCGCACCAGATCGACGGAGAGGTCAGCAGTGCGGAACACCGGGCGCTCGCCCTGGACCTGAAGCTGGTGCCGCAGCGCGGCGCGCAGACGTGCCAGGAGTTCGTCCATACCGAACGGTTTGGTCAGGTAATCGTCGGCGCCGAGATCGAGCGCCTGTACCTTGCCGGCCTCGTCGCCGCGGCTCGACAGCACCACGATCGGCACAGCTTCATTGCGGGCCCGGATGGTGCGCAGCAGCTCATGGCCCTGGATGTCGGGCAGGCCAAGATCAAGAATGATCAGCGCGGGTTCTTCGACAAGCTTTTCCAACGCCATCTTGCCGTTCGACGCCTCCAGGATTTCATAGCCTTGCGTCGAGAGTCCCATCCGCAGCAACTTGCGGATCGGCGGCTCGTCGTCGATGACCAGCACCTTGATCGGGGCAGCACTCATGCGGCGGTGTCCAATGCCTGGGTCTGGGCCGGAATGGGCAGACGGATGGTCAGAACCGCGCCGTTCCGGTCGTTGCGATTCGCGGCCGAGATCGTGCCCCGCATCGCTTCGACGAAGCCGCGGGAGATGGCGAGCCCGAGCCCGGTGCCGGGACGGACACGATCCCCCTTCTGTGCGCGATAGAACTTGTCGAAGACGCTCTCGAGCTCCTCGGGCGGAATGCCGTCGCCCTCGTCGGCAATCTGGAGCACCACGTGATCGCTGTCGCGTCGGCTGCGGATCGAGACCGTCGTGTCGGGCGGTGAATATTTGGCGGCGTTGTCGAGCAGGTTGAACAGCACCTGCTCGAACAGCACCGCATCGAGCTGGAGCATAGGAAGGTCTGCGGCCAACACCAGTTCGACCTTGTGGGCGGTGAGTATCTTGGCTGCACGCCGTAGCGCGCTGCCGACGATCTCGCCGAGATCGTGCAACGCGGTGTTGGGCACGATGGCGCCGGATTCAAGCTTGGTCATGTCGAGCAGGTTGGCGATGAAGCGGTTGAGCCGTTCGGATTCGTCGATCACCGTGGCAAGCAGGTCGCGCTTCTCGGTGTCGGAGAGCGCGCTGGCGAGATCGCGCATGGTCGAGGCCGCACCTAGCACGGATGCGAGCGGCGTCTTCAAATCATGCGAGATCGAGGTCAACAATGCAGAACGCAATCGCTCGGATTCGACGGTGCGCTTGACGCGATCGACGTCCTCAACCAGCAGCACGCGCTCGATCGCCAGCGCACCCTGGTCGACCAGCGCATCGAGCAGGCGGCGCTGGTCCGGGGGCAGCAACGGGCCGGTGCGGTCGTTGTCGATGCCGATGACGCCGATCGGACCGCGCCCGGTGCGCATCGGCAGGAACAGCCGTTTTGCGCCCGGCAACGTGTCCGAGCCGCGGCCTGCGGGGCGGTCGTTGCTGCAGGCCCAGTTGGCGGCGGCAAGGTCAGCCTGATCGAGATCGTCCTCGGGCGGATAGCCTGATTTCACCGTGAGCAGGCCTTCCTCCGGCAGCAGCAGCACCACGCGGACTTTCAGCATCAGCGCGATCTGGTAGGCGGTCGTCCACAGCACGTCGTCGAGCGTGCCGGTGCCGGCGAGCTTGCGGCTGAAAGCGTAGAGCTGCTCGGTGGTCCTGATGCGGCCGATCGCGGTGTCAGCCTGGGTGCGGACCCGCCCGGCGACATTCGACACCACGAACGCAATCAGCATGAAGAAGAAGAACGCCGCGACATTGGTCGGATCGGTGATCGTGAAGGTATAGACCGGCGGCAGAAAGAAGAAATTGTAGGAAAGCGACGCCGCGACACTCGCAAGCAACGACGGCCACAATCCGTGGCGCACGGCAACGGTCACCACGGCGCTGAGGAACATCAGGTCAACGTTTTCGATACCGACATACGGCTTGATGGCGACGGCGGCAGCAAGACCAAGCGCGGTGATCCCGAGCGCCTTCAGATAGGGCCGGGCATCGAACGGGTCTGATCGCGCTGCCGTCTGCACCGCCGTCTTCGGCGCCGGCTCGCTCGTGAGCTCGTCGCCGGGAATAACGTGAACGCTGATATTGCCGGACCGGCGCACCAGATCATGCACGACGGAGCCGCGCGTCATCTCGAACCAGCGCGAGCGCGTCGACTTGCCGATCACGATCTGGGTGACGTTGTTGCCTTGCGCGAAGTTGACGACGTCGTCCGCGAGGCGGCGGCCGACGCCTGGAATCGTCAGCGCCTCGCCACCGAGCGATTCCGCGAGCCGGAGCGTGTCGGCCAGCCGATCGCGCTGCTCATCCGACAATTGCAGGGACCGCCGCGTCTCGATCGAAACCGCGGTGAACGGCGCGTGCAGCCGGTCGGCGAGCCGTTTGGTGTAACGCACGAGGCCAGCCGCGCGCGGATCTTCGCTGACGCAGACGAGGATGCGCTCGCTGGCGGCCCAGGGGCCCGAGATCGCATTCGCCTGCATGTGACTGAGAAGTTGCTCGTCGACCCGTTCGGCCGTGCGCCGCAAAGCGAGCTCGCGCAGCGCGGTGAGGTTGCCCGGCGAGAAATAATGCTCCAGCGCCCGCTCCGCCTGCTTGGGAACATAGACCTTGCCTTCCTTCAGGCGCTGGATCAAATCGTCGGGCGTGAGGTCGATCAGCTCGATCGCGTCGGCGCGGTCGAATATGGAATCCGGCACTGTCTCGCGCACCCGCACATGGGTGATCTGGGCGACGACGTCGTTCAGGCTCTCGATGTGCTGGATGTTGACGGCGGTATAGACGTCGATGCCGTGTGACAGCAGCTCCTCGACGTCGAGATAGCGCTTGGGATGGCGGCAAAGGGGACCGTTGGTGTGGGCGAGCTCGTCGACCAGCGCGATTTTCGGCCGGCGCGCGATCACGGCATCGAGGTCCATCTCCTCGACCATCTGGCCGCGATAGTCGAGCTTCTTGCGCGGGATCACCTCCAGTCCACGCACCAGCGCCTCGGTCTCGGCGCGGCCATGGGTCTCGACGAAGCCGACCACGACATCGATGCCAGCCTTGCGCCTGGCATGTGCGCTTTGCAGCATCTCATAGGTCTTTCCGACGCCGGGAGCGGCGCCGACGAAGATCTTCAGCTTGCCGCTCGCACTCTCCTCCCTGCGCGCTGCTTCCAGCAGCGCCTCGGGCGACGGACGTTGTTCGGGATCGCGGCGCTCTCGGACCATGGTGCCAGTATAATCACCCTGATGCCACGAGCCTAGACCGCTACTTCGCGGCCACGCGATCGAGCGCGAGGTTCAACGCCAATACGTTAACGCGGGGTTCGCCAAGCAGGCCGAGCAAACGACCTTGGGTGGCGGAGGCCACCAGCTGCTTCAACGTGTCCTCCGGCATATTTCGGGCCTTGGCGACGCGCGGTACCTGGAATTGTGCCGCCTCCGGCGAGATGTCCGGGTCGAGACCGCTGGCCGAAGTGGTCACCAGGTCCACCGGTACCGCGGCGTTGGAATTCTCGCCCCTGAGCTTGTCCACGTCTTCCTTCAGCCGGTCCGCCAACGCCTTGCTGGTCGGACCGAGATTGGATCCGCCCGAATTGGCCGCGTTGTAGGGCGCCGGCACCGTCTTGGTCGAATCATTCGGGTCTGGCGCCAACGTCGCCGAGGGACGGCCGTGGAAGTACTTGTCGTCCTTGAACTCCTGCCCGATCAGGGCGGAGCCAACGACCTTGCCGTCCTTCTCGATCAGGCTGCCCTGCGCCCGTGCGGGGAAGAGCGCGCCGGCAATAGCCGTCATTGCGAGCGGATAGGCCAGGCCCGTGATGACGGTGAGCACCAGCAGGAGGACGATGGCGGGGCGCATTTCTCTGAGCATGTGTTTCTCCTATTTCTTCCGTCATTGCGAGCGAAGCGAAGCAATCCAGAGTCTTTCCGCAGAGGCAGTCTGGATTGCTTCGTCGCTTCGCTCCTCGCAATGACGGGGTTATGCCAAATGCAAGGCGGTGACGACGAGGTCGATCGCCTTGATGCCGATGAACGGAATGACGATGCCGCCGAGCCCGTAGATCAACAGGTTGCGCCGTAGCAGCGCGCCGGCACCGACCGCACGGTAGGCAACGCCCTTCAACGCCAACGGGATCAGCGCAACGATGATCAACGCGTTGAAGATGATTGCCGACAGGATGGCGCTCTGTGGACTCGACAGGTTCATGACGTTGAGCACGTTAAGCTGCGGGTAGAACGCCAAAAACATCGCCGGGATGATCGCGAAATACTTGGCGACGTCGTTGGCGATCGAGAATGTCGTCAGCGCGCCTCGTGTCATCAGCAACTGCTTGCCAATCTCGACCACCTCGATCAGCTTGGTTGGGTTGGAATCGAGGTCGACCATGTTGCCGGCCTCTCGCGCGGCCTGGGTGCCGGTGTTCATGGCGACACCGACGTCGGCCTGCGCGAGGGCCGGCGCGTCGTTGGTGCCATCGCCGCACATGGCTACCAGCTTGCCCTTGGCCTGCTCGTCGCGGATCAGCTTGAGCTTGTCCTCTGGGGTTGCCTGCGCCAGGAAATCATCGACGCCGGCTTCCGCCGCGATTGCCGCGGCCGTCATCGGATTGTCGCCGGTGATCATGACGGTGCGAATGCCCATGCGGCGCAGCTCGGCAAAGCGCTCGCGGATGCCACCCTTGACGATGTCCTTGAGCTGGATGATGCCGAGCAGCTTGCCGTCCCTGGCAACCGCCAGCGGCGTACCACCGGCCTTGGAGATCTCGTCCGCAATCGTCTGCACCTCCCGGCCGATATCCGAAAGCACCGCAGGCTGGATGGCGCGGACCGTGTTGCCTGAAGCAACCGCCAGCGGCGCGCCGCCACCGACATAGTTGAGCATGGCATCGACCGCGCCCTTGCGCACTGATGAGCCGCCGGCATCCACGCCGCTCATGCGGGTCTGCGCCGTAAACGGGATGAAGGTGGCGCCCAGCTCGGCCATGTCGCGGCCGCGGATGCCGTGTTTTTCCTTGGCCAGCACGACGATCGAACGGCCTTCCGGGGTCTCGTCGGCGAGCGATGCGAGCTGGGCCGCGTCCGCGAGCTCCTGCTCGGTCACGCCGCGCACCGGGCGGAAGGAGGTCGCCTGGCGGTTGCCGAGCGTGATGGTGCCGGTCTTGTCCAGCAACAGCGTGTCGACATCGCCGGCCGCCTCGACCGCGCGGCCGGACATCGCCAGCACGTTGAAGCGCACCAGGCGGTCCATCCCGGCGATGCCGATTGCCGACAACAGCGCACCGATCGTGGTTGGGATCAGGGTCACGAACAGCGCGACCAGCACAATCACCGAGATCGAGCCGCCGGCATAGGCCGCATAGCTCGGAATAGTGACGGTGGCGAACACGAAGATGATGGTGAGGCCGGCCAGCAGGATGTTGAGCGCGATCTCGTTTGGCGTCTTCTGCCGCTCGGCGCCCTCGACCAGCTTGATCATGCGGTCGATGAAGGTCGAACCTTGAGCTGCCGTGATCCGCACGCGGATCCAGTCGGACAGCACCTGCGTGCCGCCAGTCACCGCCGACCGGTCGCCGCCGGATTCACGGATGACAGGCGCGGATTCGCCGGTGATCGCGGCCTCGTTGACGGAGGCGACGCCCTCGATCACCTCGCCATCGGAGGGAATGGTATCGCCGGCCTCGACCAGCACGATGTCATCGACCTTGAGGCTCGTGCCCGGCACGAGATTGAAGGCTCGGCCGGCACCACTCAGGAGCTTGGCCTGGCTCTCGGTGCGTGTCTTGCGCAGCGATTCGGCCTGTGCCTTGCCGCGGCCTTCGGCAACCGCTTCGGCGAAATTGGCGAACAGCACCGTGAACCAGAGCCAGAGGATGATCTGGAAGGTAAAGCCCAGGCCCGCACCTCCCGTAAGGACATCGCGCAGAAAGATCGCCGTGGTGAGCGCGGCCACGACCTCGACCACGAACATCACCGGGTTCTTCACCATCAGCCGCGGATCGAGCTTGGTGAAAGAGGCGCTAATCGCGGGCACCACGATGTTCGGGTCGAGCATCGCCGACATTGACGCGCGCTTATGCAGTTTCATCGTATCCATGGAGGTCGCTCCAACAATCAGAACAGGTTACCGGCGTTCATCGCCAGATGCTCGACGATCGGGCCGAGCGCGAGCGCCGGGAAAAAAGTCAGGCCGCCGATGATCAGGATCACGCCGACGACAAGCCCGACAAACAGTCCGCCCGTGGTCGGGAATGTGCCCGCCGACGGCGCGATCGATTTCTTGGCGGCCAGCGAGCCCGCAATCGCCATCGCAGGGACGATCATGAAGAAGCGGCCGACGAACATCGCGCTTGCCAGCGTAAGGTTGTAGAATAACGTGTTGCCGGTGAGGCCCGCGAAGGCCGAGCCGTTGTTGCCGGTCGCCGAGGTGAAGGCGTAGAGCACTTCGGTGAAGCCGTGCGGTCCGGCATTCGCCATCGAGGCGACCGCCGCCGGATAGACCACGCCGACCGCGGTCCAGCCGAGATACATCAGCGGCAGCACCAGGATCGCGAGCATCGCCATCTTGACCTCACGCGCCTCGATCTTCTTGCCGACATATTCCGGCGTGCGGCCGACCATCAGGCCCGCCACGAAGATCGCCAGCACGACAAACAGCAGCATGCCGTAAAGGCCAGCGCCGACGCCGCCGACGATGATCTCGCCGAGCTGCATGTTGATCAGCGGAATCATGCCGCCGAGCGCGGTGAAGCTGTCATGCATGGCATTGACGGCTCCGCAGGATGCGGCCGTCGTGATCACGGCGAACAGCGAGGACGCGACGATGCCGAAGCGAACCTCCTTGCCTTCCATGTTGCCGCCGGTGAGACCGAGCGCATGAAGGGCCGAGGTGCCGCTGGCTTCCGCCCAATAGGTGACGGCAACGCCGCCGACGAACAGCACGCCCATCACGGCAAGAATGGCCCAGCCCTGGCGCTGGTTGCCGACCATGCGGCCGAACACGTTGGTGAGCGCGGCGCCAAGCGCGAAGATCGAGAGCATTTGCACGAAGTTCGACAGCGCGGTCGGATTCTCGAAGGGATGCGCGGCATTGGCATTGAAGAAGCCACCGCCATTGGTGCCCAGCATCTTGATCGCGACCTGGGAGGCGACCGGGCCGACTGCGATGGTCTGCTTGGCACCTTCGAGCGTGGTCGCCTCGACATAATCACCGAGCGTCTGCGGCATGCCCTGCGAGACGAGGAACAGCGTGTAGACGATGCAGATCGGCAGCAGCACGTAGAGTGTCGTGCGGGTAACGTCGACCCAGAAATTGCCGACAGTGCGCGCCGAGGCGCGTGAGAAGCCGCGGATCAAAGCCACCGCCAGCGCGATGCCGGTTGCCGCCGACAGGAAGTTCTGGTGCGTCAGGCCGAGCATCTGCACGAGATAGGACAGCGTGCTTTCGCCGCCGTAGTTCTGCCAGTTGGTGTTGGTGATGAACGAGATTGCGGTGTTGAAGGACAGATCCTCGGCCACCGCCCCCTGACCAGCCGGATTGAACGGCAGCACGGCCTGAAGCCGCATCACGCCGTAGATGATGAGGAATCCGCCGACGTGGAACAGCAATATGGCGACCGTGTAAGTCAGCCAATGCTGCTCGCGCTTCTCGTCGACGCCGGAGAACCAGTAGATGCCGGCCTCGATCGGACGCAGCACCGGCGACAGGAACGTCCGCTCGCCGTTGAACACGCGCGTCATGTACCAGCCGAGCGGCTTGGTCAGCGCGACGATGATGCCGCAGAAGAGAATGATCTGGAGCCAACCGATCATAGTCATGGAATCAACCCTTCAGGCTTGGTGCCCGGCGCATAAGCGGCGGGAGCACCGATAGCAGGCAGGCGACGAGCACGGCGTCCGCCAGCAGTAATTCGAGGAGAAGCGGCACGGTCAGAACCGTTCAGGCCGAAGCAGCGCGTAAGTGAGGTAGATCAGGAGGCCAAACGAGACGGTGCCGGCGAGCGCATAATCGAAAATCATGGTCCGCTCCCTCAAAGACGTTCGCAGGCGTAGGTGTAGCCGATCGCGAGGGCGAAGAAGCCGAAGCCCAGCCCCAGCATCAAAATGTCCATCATGGCGATACTCCTTGCTAGACGATATCCGGCGTAATCAATCTCTGGATGCCGGCAGGCCGCTTGCTCCGCGCGAATGCAACGGGTGTCTGCGCCCGACCGGGACTTTCACCGTGCTGAAGTCCCACCGTGTACATAGATTTTCGAGATGAAGCCGATGGCGAAATTATAGGAATCTCATAAAGGCCGGCACGTCTTCGCCAGCGGCCATGCGACACTGACAACGCATTCCAGCGCGGTCTTTCCGGGCAGGTGGCGCAGCGACGCGATCCACCGTCACCATCGCTACCATCCTTAAGGCAGACTGTGGGGAAGGTCTTTTCAAAATGCCGGTTTCTATAAGCCTTCACCTTCGGTGGCGATGACAGTCGAGAATGAGCGCTGTCTTTTGCCTCTTACCCGGAGGCATACGCACACTTATGAAATGCTTATATCTCTCGCCCGCTCCTCATCTCGTTTTCAAACGTGCTTCCAGCCATCTTGGGCATGCCGGCCGACTGACCGACACCAATTCCAGGAGGCCTGAACATGACCGCCGCACTCCGACATTACGATCCACCTTCGTTCAGCGAACGCCTGCGCGATGCGCACGCAATGACGCGACCGTTGATGCTCGAGATCATCGACCACGCCTGTCGGCACTTCCCCTCGCTTGGACAAAACGGCCGCACCGCGCGCGTCATGCGACTGCTCGACGCGGAAGCCTGGGCCGATGCCGCACTGGCACTGATGGAGCTCGAGCTGCCGACGTGGCAGTTCCGCCGCATCGCCTATGACGAGGGCGAGTGGCACTGCGCGCTCTCGCGCGAGCGCGAGCTGCCGGACTGGCTGGACGCCGCGGTCGAAGCGCGCCACGCGGATCTTTCGTTGGCCCTGCTGTCGGCCTTCATCGAGGCCCGGGCATTGGCCGCGGATATGTCACGGCCCAGCGTTCCTTCTGTTCGTGCGCCGCTGGATCCGCTTTACGAACCTGTCGTCTGTGACAATTTCGGCTAGAGCGGCCTGACGAGTTCGGCGGGCTCACGCCTTTCTGACCTTCCTATCAGATCGTCGCGTGGCCTCCCTCGAAATCACATTCGCAAGGAAAGATATTGAGTCTGCAGGCGCGGTCAATGCTGCCGCTACCTGTAGCGATCAGAAGGAATATCGAAGTGAAACTCATCGAACCTCCCTCGTGCAGCGCGCCTTCCACCATCGTCTTCATTGGCAGGAACAGTCGCGGCCATTGGATCGCGCAGGAGCAGAACGGCCTCTATGGCGGCCTGTTCGTCAGCCGCGCGCAGGCCGTCAAATATGCGCTATTCGAAAACGGACAGCATCCCGAGACCATCGTCGAGCTGCCACGCGAGATCGAACTCGACAATGGGCAAGAGCGGCAACAGCAGTATCTCGCGGCACGCCGCCTGAGCCGGCGCCTTCGAGCAAAAAGTCATGTTCATCCCTCCCTCAGCTTGGTTCACCGGCTTCATTCCGGACGTACCGACTCCGTTCGACGCGGCTGACGCCATCGATCTCGAGGCGTTCGCCGCGCTCTGCGAGCGCCAGGTTGCGGTTGGCGTCGCCGCTCTAGTGATCTGCGAGACGGTCGGCGAGGCGCCAACGCTCTCGCCCGCCGAGCAGGAGCTCGTCATTCGCACTGCTGTCGACGTCGTCCGCGGTCGCGCGCGAATTATCGCCGGCGCGATGTCGAATGCGACCGGCCACGCCATCGAACTCGCGCGGCGCGCGGAGGCTGCGGGTGCCGATGCCATCATGTCGGTCGTGCCCGCCTATAACAAGCCGATGCAGGAGGGGATGCTCGCGCATTTTCGCGCCATTGCCGGTTCGACCGGTTTGCCGATGATCCTGCACGATGTTCCCTCGCGCACGCTGCGTCCGCTGGCGGACGAGACCATCGTGCGTCTCGCGGAATCCCGGCAATTCGCCGGCTTACGCGACGGCAGCGGCGATATCAGTCGCCCGATGCGCTTGGGTCGGCTCCTGCCGGCCAGCTTTCGCCTGCTGTCCGGCGACGATACCACCGCCTTCAGCTTCATCGCGAGCGGCGGCGATGGCGCGATCTCGGAGATTGCCAATGTCGCCCCGGATCTCTGCCGGACGCTCTTCTTACAGGCGAGGCAGGGCCGCCTGCAATCGGCGCGCTACCTGCACAAGCGCCTCATCCCGCTTATCGCCTGTCTCTCTCGGGAGAGCCCGGCGGCGCTGAAATGCGCCTTGAGCATCTTCGATCTGATGCGGCCGGATACTAGGCTGCCGATCGTGCCGCTGAACGACGTTGCGCGAGCGCAGGTCGCCCGAGCAATCGCCGCGATCGCCGACGAGGAGCTGAACGACAGCGTCGGAGCGTAGGCACGGCACTTATGACGTTCCTATATCGCTGCACGGACAGTCGTCTCGCATTCCTATGCTTCGACATCCATCATACGAGCCAGGATCGGAGCGGCCGTATCGCCGCACCACGCATAAGGACTTCCAACATGTCGATGCTGACACATGGCTTTGACCGGCACTTTGGGAAGGTCGAACGCCCGGTACGGATCTCGATGGCGCGCAAGGCCCAGCTCAAGCGCCTGGCACTACGCGCGCTGGGCGTGCTCTCGATGGGCAGCGTGCTCACCGCGCTCATCGCGTTGAAGACAGCGATCCATGTCTGGCACCTGCACGCCTGACCAGAATGGCAGACCATCATGACCTTGCAGATGTGTGAGGAGGCCGCGATGGCGGCAATCGCGCTTCAAGCTGCCCGTCGCGCGCCCGAGGCCCGGCAGACGCCAGTGTTGCTCAAGCCGCTCGATCCCGATGTCGTCAGCGCCTCCATTCCCGCGTTCTTCATCGGGCGCAACGCGGCCGGCCTCTGGGTTGTCCGGGAAGCGAACGGGCGCATCGGCGGCCTGTTCCTGTTAAAGAGTTCGGCGGTCGATTTCGCCAACCGGCAGAGCAAGCTGGCCAGGTGCGCGCTGGTGTTTCCCACCGGGATTTTTGAGCTCGACATCGAGAACCGCGGCAATCCGCTGATCGTGCTCGCCGCACGATTGCTGGAGGGGGCCAAGCGGCTCGCGGCGCTCGTCGCCGCAAGGCGACAGACATGATCGAGCTCAAGATCATCATGCTGATCGCCCTGATAGGACTGCTGCTCCTCGGCATGCGTCTCACCGCAGCCCCGACTTCCGACGGCTAGCATGCAGCTCCTCAAGGGAAATCTCGAGCAGGTGGTCGCCACGACGATCCTGACCATGACGCTGAGCCTGGTCTGGGGCGCGATCCTGACGATCGTGATCACGCTCGTGGCGCGGGGGCTTGGGATCTAGCCTCTCGTCGCCACGCGTACGGCAATCGAGCGGGAATTGACTATGGTTGCCTGCGAGGCAAGCAACCGGGCGCGAACGGCGGTGGCGATCCTTGCTTGAGGCTGCGTATCCCGCCAAAAACGCTCGTCCGATCTGGCGCAATTTCACGGAACCGTGTAGAGCGATTTCATGAGCATCAGCAACGTCAATGTCGTCGCCCATCCCCTGGTCCAGCACAAGCTCTCCCTGATGCGGGAGAAGGACCGCTCGACCAAGAGCTTTCGCGAGATCCTGAACGAGATTGGGATGCTGCTCGGCTACGAGGTGACGCGCGACCTGCCGCTGGAGCTGGTCGCGATCGAGACGCCGATCGCGCCGATGCAGGCGCCCAAGATCGCCGGCAAGAAGCTCACGCTGGCTCCGATCCTGCGCGCGGGCGTCGGCTTCCTCGACGGCATGCTGGCGCTGATGCCCTCGGCGCGCATCGCCCATATCGGGCTCTACCGCGACCCCGAGACGTTGCAGGCCGTGGAATATTACTTCAAGGCGCCGCAGGATCTGTCGGACCGCACCGTGATCCTGATGGATCCGATGCTGGCGACCGGCAACTCGGCCTGCGCCGGCGCCTCCCTGCTCAAGGCGCGTGGCGCCCGCGACATCCGCTTCGTCTGCCTTCTGGCCGCGCCCGAAGGCATCGCGCAGTTCCAGAGCGAGCATCCCGACGTGCCGGTCTGGACCGCCGCGATCGACGAGCGGCTCAACGACCACGGCTACATTGTGCCGGGCCTGGGCGACGCCGGCGACCGGATGTTCGGCACCAAGTAGACAGCTTTGCGCGATCGGGTTAGTCCGGTTGCCATGAACGCCAATGATTTTTCGCTGCAATCCCTGATCCGGACCGAGGCCGCCGCCGATCCGGCCTTGGTGTTTGACGGCACGCCGGTCTCGCGCGCGGAGTTCTTAGAAAAGATCGAGCAGACCGCCGCCTGGCTTGCCGCGCACGGTATCGGCAAGGGCGACGTCGTCGCGGTCTGGCTGGTCAACCGGATCGAATGGATCGCGCTGCTGTTCGCCGCCGCCCGGCGTGGAGCAATCGTCGCCGCCGTCAATACGCGCTACCGCGGCGCCGAGGTCGCCCATCTCCTGAAGCTGTCCGGCGCCAGGCTGATGGTGGTCGAAGCCGAATTCCGCTCGATCGACTTTGCCGCTATTCTCGCCGACGTCGTCAGGGGCGAGGTGCCTGCGCTACGAGAGCTCGCGGTGGTCGGCGCGGATGCGATTCCCGCGCACTGGCCGTGCGTGCGCTTCGATGCCTTCGACAGATCCTATCCGTCTGCCCCGCCGGCTCAGGATGATTTCGATCTGCCGGTTCTGCTCTACACGACGTCAGGCACGACCAAAGGACCAAAACTCGTCGCGCATTCGCAGCGGACGCTGGCGAGCCACGCCGTCTCCATTGCCACGGCGCTAAAGCTCTCGCCGCAGCGCCATTCGTTGCTGGCCATGCTGCCGCTCTGCGGCACCTTTGGCATGACAAGCCTGCTCGGCTTCGTCGCAGCGGGCGCGACCGTCCATGTGCTCGATGCCTTCGAGGCGGCGCCGGCGCTGAGGATTCTCGGCGAATGCGGTATCACGCACGCATTCGGCTCGGACGAGATGTTCCGCCGCATCCTCGCCCTCACCGATGCACCGCGTCCGTTTCCGCATCTCGAGGTCTGCGGCTTCGCCGCGTTCCAGCCCGGCTGGCGCGAGCTCGCCGCGGACGCCGAGGCCCGCGGCATGCCCCTGTTCGGCCTCTACGGCTCGAGCGAGCTGCAGGCGCTGTTCTCAATCGCACGCTCCAGTGATGGCTTTGCTGATCGCATCGAGGGCGGCGGCTGGCCGATATCACCCGACACGAGGGTGCGCGTGCGCGACACCGAGACCGGCGAGCCCGCGGCTCAAGGTGTCTCCGGCGAGATCGAGATCAGCGCGCCGTCGCGCTTCCTCGGTTACTACAACAATCCCGAGGCGACACGCGACGCCATCACCGCGGACGGCTTCTTCCGCACCGGCGATATCGGCCGGCTGCGCGCCGACGGCTCCTTCGTCTACGAAACCCGCGCGGGCGACGCCATGCGGCTCGGCGGCTTCCTTGTCGCGCCCGGCGAGATCGAGGACGAGCTCAAATCGTGCCCCGGCGTTGCCGACGCCCAGGTCGTCGCGGTCGATCTGAAGGGACAGGCGCGCTGCGTTGCCTTCGTGATCCCAGCCCAAGAACCCCACCACGAGCCGCCGCGGCAGGAAGCGTTGATCACGCGCCTGCGCGAGCGGCTCGCCGGCTACAAGGTCCCGGCGCGGATCTATGTCGTGGAGGCCTTCCCCGTCACCGACAGCGCGAACGGCATCAAGATCCAGCGCGCCCGGCTTCGGGCCATGGCGATGGATCGGATCGCTGCCGAATAGCGTCTACGGGCTTCGCTTCATCGACGAAGCTGCGCCGATAGCGCGTCGCGGTGCCCGGGCGCCGCGATCGCGATCATCCGGCGCGCACGCTCGGCAAGGCCGCAGCCGCGCAGCTCGGCAACGCCCCATTCGGTGATGATGGCATCGACATCGGCGCGGGGGGTCGTCACTGTCTCGACATGGGCGACGATCCGGCTCGTGCCATCCGAAGCCGTCGCCGGCAGCGCGATGATCGCCCTTCCCCGAGGTGAGGCATTGGCGCCGCGCACGAAATCGAGCTGCCCGCCGATCGCACCGATCGCAACGCCATTCAGCGTCTCGGAATTGACGCTGCCATCGAGCCCGACCTGGAGCGCCGAGTTGATCGCGACCAGCCGGTTGATGCGGGCCAGCAAGTCCTGGCCGTGTGTGTATGACGTCGGCCGCACCGAAACAGCCTTGTTCTCGTGCACGAAGCGATAGAGCCGCTGCGTCCCGATCACCTGGTTGGTAACCGTGATCCCGGCATCGATACCCTTCTCCGCATTCGTCACCGCACCGCGTTCGATCAGATCGACGACGGCGTCGTTGATCAGGCCGGAATGGATTCCGAGATTGCGTACATGCGAGAGCGAGGAGAGAATTGCGTCCGGAATTCGACCGACGCCGAACTGCAGCGTGCTGCCATCGTCGATCAGCCCCGCCGCATGCGCCGCAATGCGCCGCGAAACATCGTCCAGCGGCGGCGACGCCAGCTCGACTGGCGCACAGCGGGCCGGGACGCGCACATGGATCGTCACGTCCTCAGGCCACTCCGCTCCAAACGTAAAAGGAGCATCCGGGTTGATCTCGGCGATGACCAGGCGCGCACCGCGCGCGGCATCGATGACATAGTCGTTGGAGAGGCTGGCGCTGAGCCGCCCCTTGGACTCCGCAAGCTGCACCAGAACGACATCGGCCTTGTGGCGGCGCGCGGCGAAGTCGGCGCAGAACGCGCTGTAGTTGCTCGGAATCAGATCGAGCCGTCCGGCCTTGGCGAGCCGCCGGGCATTGCCGATCACGCCATAGCTCAGGAACGACACGTTGGGCGCGGGGCCTGCGGGAAACGTCTCCGAGAACACCGGTCCGACCATCATGCGAAACGGTGGAAGATGTTCCGCCTGTGCCATCAGCACTTCTGTCAGCGTGACCGGCTCCGCAGTCGCCTGCCCGCACACGACGAGATCACCCTCACGGACCAGGCCGGAAAAGTCGATCGGCGACGCGGGCTCGAGCATCGCCACCTCAATCCATCGGTTTGAGGCGCGCGGAGGACTCGCCGAGCAGCGTGCGCAATTCCGTCTTCACGATCTTGCCGTAGCTGTTCTTCGGTAGCTCGCCGGTGAGATAATAGTGCTTCGGCCGCTTGAAGCGCGCGATCCAGGCATTGCACATCTGGTCGAGCTCGTCCCGCGTGACCGCCCTGTCCGCGACGGGAACGACGACGGCCACCACCTCCTCGCCCCATTCCGGATGGGGACGGCCGATCACAGAGACTTCGGCGACGGCCTCATGCCGCAACAGGACCTCCTCGACCTCGCGCGGATAGATGTTGGTGCCGCCGGAAATGATGACGTCCTTGGAGCGGTCCTTCAGCGTGAGGAAGCCGTCGGTGTCGAAGGCCCCCATGTCGCCGGTATAGAGCCAGCCGTCGCGCAGTGTGTTCGCAGTCGCCTCGGGATTTTGCCAGTAGCCCGACATGACGGTATCGCCGCGCACGATGATCTCGCCGACCTCGCCCGGTGCGACGTCGCGGCCTACCTCATTCACGGTGCGTACCTGTACGACGCCCTGCGCGATGCCAACCGACGCCAGCCGCTCGGCATGACGCGGATTCCCGGCATCGACATGCATTGACTTCGGCAGGTACGTGATGGTCATCGGCGTTTCGCCCTGACCGTAGATCTGCGCAAGCTTTGGCCCGAACACGTTGAGCGCAGCCTTGCAATCGGCGACATACATCGGGCCGCCGCCATAAATGATCGTCTTCAGCCCCGGCGCGGTCGCGCCAGCTGCTTCAGCCGCGACGGTCAGGCGCCGCACCATGGTCGGCGCGGCAAAGAAGGAGATGCCGTCGCGCTTTGCCGTCAGCTCAAGGATCTCGTCCGGCTCGAAGCGGCCACTCTCCGGAATGATCTGTGCGCCCATGCCGAGCACGTGCGGCACCATGTAGAGGCCTGAACCGTGCGACATCGGTTCGGCGTGCAGCAGCGCCTCGCCTGGCGCGACCGGATTGATCTCGGCGAGATAGTTCAGCGCCATCGCAAGCAGATTGCGGTGGCTCAACACCGCGCCCTTCGGACGCCCGGTGGTGCCGCTGGTGTAGAAGATCCAGGCGGGATCTGTGCTCACGACATCGGCGATGGCAATGCCGTCAGTCTTTTCGAGACCACGATGCTCGGCCGAGCCGATCTCGACGATGCGCGGCTTGGCCGCAACAAGCGCCGACGCTTCGGAGGCAACGCTCGCCATGTCCTCGGTCACGAAGACGACCGCCGCACCCGAGTTGTCGAGAATGAACGCGACCTCGCGCGGATGCAGCTTTGCGTTGATGGGAACGGCAACCAGCCCGGCATGCCAGCAGGCATAGAGACAGGCGACGTAATCGGGCACGTTCTTCATCAGCAGCGCAACGCGGTCGCCCTTGGCCAAACCAAAGCGCTGCTGCAGCGATGCCGCCAGCGACGCCACCGTCGCGGCGAGCCGGCCGTAATCGGCAACCGGCGTCAACCCTTTGAGCAGCGCCGGCGCGGACGCATCGGCTTTGGCGGCACGCAGGAGATGGTGAGCGAGGTTCATTGGCGGCCCTGCCGAAAAGTCCGCGGGAAAGCCTAGTATGACTTGGCCAGTCCAAGCACCTTTTCCGCGATAAAACTGAGCGCAAGCTGCGGGCTGACCGGCGCGATGCGCGGGATCAGAACTTCGCGCAAGTACCGCTCGACGTGGAACTCCTTGGCATAGCCGAAGCCGCCATGGGTCATCACCGCCTGCTCGCAGGCATGGTATCCGGCCTCACCCGCAATGTATTTCGCGGCATTGGCGGCGCCGCCGCAGGGCATGCCTTTGTCGTATTGCCACGCCGCCGACATCACCATCAGCCACGCCGCTTCGAGCTCGACCCAGTTTATGGCCAGCGGATGCTGGATGCCCTGGTTCTTGCCGATAGGCCGGTTGAACACCACGCGCGTCTTGGCGTATTCGGTCGCGCGCGACAGCGCGAGCTTTCCGAGGCCGACAGCTTCCGCCGCGATCAGGATGCGTTCCGGGTTCATGCCTTCGAGGATGTACTGGAAGCCTTTGCCTTCTTCGCCGATGCGATCCTCCATCGGAATCTCGAAGTCCTCGAAGAACAGCTCGTTGGAATCGACGATCTTGCGGCCCATCTTCTCGATCTCGTGGACCTTGATCTTGTTGCGGTCGAAGTCCGTATAGAACAGGCTCAGCCCATGCGTCGGCGAGCGCACTTCCTCCAGCGGCGTGGTGCGCGCCAGCAGCAGGATCTTGTGCGCGACCTGCGCGGTCGAGATCCACACCTTCTGGCCATTGACGATGTAGCGGTCGTTCTTGGCGACGGCGCGGGTCTTGAGCTGCGTGGTGTTGAGGCCGGTGTTGGGCTCTGTGACGGCGAAGCACGCCTTCTCGCGGCCTTCGACCATCGGCGGCAGCATGCGCTTGCGCTGCTCCTCGGTGCCGAACACGACGACGGGATTGAGGCCGAAGACGTTGATGTGCACCGCGGATGCGCCGGACATCCCTGCGCCGGATTCCGCGATCGCGCGCATCATGATCGCGGCTTCGGTGATGCCGAGCCCGGAGCCGCCATAGGCTTCCGGCACGCAGATGCCGAGCCAGCCGGCGTCGGCCAGCGCCTTGTGGAAGTCGTGCGGAAAGCCGCCGTCATGGTCTTTCTTCAGCCAGTACGCATCGGGAAAGCCTTCGCAGATCTTTGCGATGGCGTCGCGAATGGCCTCTTGCTGATCGGTGAGCGCGAAATCCATGTTGGTCTCCTTGTGGAGGCTCGTTAGTTCTAGCGCCCCATCTGCGAGGGCAGCCAGAGGATGATAGACGGAAACGCCACCAGGATCGCAATGACAATCAGGTGCGCAATGAAATGCGGGAAGGTACCGTGGAACACCTCCGCGACCGGCCGCTTGGCATAGCGGGCGACGATGAAACAGTTGAGCCCGACCGGGGGCGTGATCATGCCGACCTCGGCGGTGACGATCTTGATGACGCCGAACCAGATCGGATCGAAGCCGAGCGTCTTGATCAGCGGCAGCACGATCGGCACGGTCAGCACCAGGATCGCGATCTGGTCCATGAAGGATCCGAGCACGATGTAGCCGCACAGGATCAGCGTGATGATGACCCAGCGCGAGGCCGGCAGCGAGCCGACCCAGGCGACGAGGTCCTGGGTCACGTGGGTGAGCGTGAAGAAGTAGCCGAAGATCGACGCACCGACCAGGATCATGATGATCATGCAGGTGCCATGGCAGGCACGCAGCAGCGTCGCGTAAAGCGACGACGGCGTGGTCTTGCCCTTGACGATCGCGAGCAGGAAGGCGCCGAACGCACCGAACGCGGAGGCCTCCGTCGGTGTGGCGACGCCGAGATAGATCGTGCCCGTGACGATCGAGAACAGCACCACCATTGGCGAGACCTGCCACAGCAGCGCGAATTTTTCGCGCCACGGCACCGACTTGGCGGGCGGCGCGCGCGATGGATCCTGCCAGACCAGGAAGTAGATCGTGGCCATGATGGTGATGGTGACGAGGATCGCGGGGATGATGCCGCTGACGAGCAGCTTGCCGATATTTACCTCGGCAAGGAGACCGAAGATGACGAGTGCGACGCTGGTCGGCAGCAGCATCGACAGCGTGCCTGATATCGCGACCACGCCTGCGGCCATCTTCGGCTCATAGCCCTGGCGGATCATCGCCGGCAGGCTGGTCGAGGACAAGGTTGCGGCCGAGGCCGTCGATGTGCCGCAGATCGCGCCAAAACCGGCGCCGGCCAGCGCGGTGGCCATGCCGAGCCCGCCGGGGATGCGGCCGACCCAGGCCGAGGCCGTTTTGAATAAATCGTCCGCGACACCCGACAGCAGCACGAGGTCCGCCATCAGCAGGAACATCGGGATGGTGATCAGCTCGTAGGAGGAGACGGTCGAGAGCGGCGCGGTTTGCAAGATGCCGAACAGTGTGCTCCAGCCGCCGACCATCACGAGGCCGACCGAACCGGAAAAGGCCATCGCGAAGCCGACGGGCGTGCCGAGTGCGAGCAGGCCGAACAGCAGGGCGAGAACGATGAAGGGTGTCATGAATGCCTGCCGTTACTCAAAGGATCGTGCTTCGCCAACGCCGGTCACCGGCGGCAGCGGATAGAGGTCACGGCCGTTGACGAGGCTCAGCAGATTGCCGACGAGCTGGAGCAGCAATCGCAGCACCAGCACGCCGCAGCCGAGCGGCACCAGCGCCGCCGAGATCCAGGTCGGCCAGGCAATCGCGCCAGCCAGCACGTCATGCTGCTCGTAATTTTCCACCGCACGCTCGAGGCCGACCTTGCAGATCAGGACGAAGACGAACAGGCCCACAAGCGCGGTGATGATCTCCGAGAGCCGCCGTCCCGCCGGCGAGAAGCGCGACAGCAGGATATCGACGCCGACATGGGCGTGCTCGCGCAGAGCGTCCGAGACCGTGAAGAAGAACACGCCGGCGAGGAGATAAAGCCCGATCAGATCGTAGGTGAAGGAGAACGGACGGTTCAGCGCGTAGCGCATGAACACGTCGGTTACGACAAGCAGCATGATCACGAACAGGAACACCACCGCGATCACCGTCAGCGCGCGTTCCAGCACGCCGAGCACATATCCCGCCCGCTTGATCACCTCTCGCGTCTCCTTCTTCCTTGTCGGATGACTTCGCGCCTTACTTCGCGCCTTATTTGGCGCCGCCGGCGGCGAGCACGCCTTCAAACTCCTTCAGCGCGGCGGACGCCTGCTTGCCACGGCTGTCGAGCCCAGCCGCCCATTCCTGGCCGACGCCCTTCAGCTTGTCCTTCATCTCGGTGCGCGTCGCCTCCGGCAGCGGCTCGAAGCTGACGCCCTGGTCCTGAAGGTGCTTCTTGGTCGTCTCCGTTTCCTTGTCGACCTGGGCGCAGGCCATAGGCTCGATCGCCTCCGACGCGTCGTTCATCGCCTTCTTCACGTCGTCCGGAAGCTTGTCCCAAACCGACTGATTGATCGAATAGGCGACGATGAAGCTGCCGAAGCTGACGCCTTCCGTTGCGTGCTTGACCAGCTTGTCGAGCCCATAGGCAACGACGCTCTCCATCGGGAACAGCAGGCCGTCCATTGTGCCGCGCGACAGCGATTCATAGGCATCGGGTGCAGCCATGCGCACTGGCACCGCGCCGAGCGCGCGCAAGGTCAGGTCTTGCGCGCCGCCGGTGGTACGCAGCTTCAGGCCACCCATGTCCTTGGTCGTCTCGACCTTTTGCTTGGCGGTCCACACCTGGTAGGGCGGCAGCACCACCGCGAACAGCAGCTTGATCTTGTTCGGAGCGTATTCCTGCTTGGCCAACACGCCTTCGCGCGCGGTCTTCCAGTAGGCGAGCGTACCCTGGCAGGCGGTTTCGAACGCGCCTGGCAATTGCGCAACTTCCGATAGCGGCATCTTATCGGAGACATAAGACGGCCCGATGTAGCCGATGTCGACCACGCCCGACTGGGTGAGCCGCAGCATGTCCGCGGCCTTGCCGATCTGCTGGTTCGGATAATAGGTGAAGGTCACCGCGCCATTGGTGCGCTTGGTGACGTCGTCCATCCACGGCTTGAGCATCAGGCGGACGAGATAGTGCCCCGCGGGGAAGGAGTCGGCGACCTTCAGCTCCAGCGCCTGCGCCTGTCGCGTCGAGACCGGCAGCGAGAGCGCGAGCACTGCGGCAGCCCAGGGCAAAATCTTCTTCATCTCGTTCTCCTTGACGCGTCCCCATGCCGGCGGCGGCAGCATCTCGCTGCCGACCACTTGGCCCCGCTCCAGTTCTTGCTTGAGATAAAAATACATATAGGTGAATTTATATGTCAAGCATATGAATAGTGCATGGGGCTATGCGCCGAGCTGAGAGTTCCTCGAATTGACACCCGAGATTTATGAATTCTAACTCCACGTATATGAATGCAATGAACGAGGCTCTATGGGACCGCTCGCCGGCTTCACCATTCTCGACCTGACTTCCGTGCTGATGGGCCCCTATGGCACCCAGGTGCTGGCGGACATGGGCGCTGAAATCATCAAGGTCGAGAGCCCCGAGGGCGACATCGTTCGCCAGATCGGTCCCGGCCGCACACCCGGCATGGGCGGGATGTTTCTCAACGCCAACCGCGGCAAGCGCAGCATCGTCCTCGACCTCAAGAAGAAGGAAGGACGCGACACGCTGCTGCGACTGGCCAAGCGTGCCAACGCGCTGGTCTATAATGTGCGCCCGCAGGCGATGACGCGGCTCGGCCTCGACTACGAGACGCTTCGCGAGATCAATCCGTCCCTCGTCTATGTCGGCGCGTTCGGCTACGGCCAGTCCGGCCCCTATGCCGCCAAGCCCGCCTATGACGATCTCATTCAGGGCGCGGCCACCATTCCGACACTTCTCGCCGCCGCCGGCGACGGCACGCCGCGCTACGTTCCTGTCACCATCGCCGACCGCATCGTCGGACTGATGATGGTCAATGCCATCATGGGCGGACTGATGCACCAGCAGCGCACCGGCATCGGCCAACGCATCGACGTGCCGATGTTCGAATCCATGACGGAGTTCGTGCTGGTCGATCATCTGGGCGGATTGACCTACGATCCGCCGCTCGACCACGGCGGCTATGCCCGCCTGCTCTCGCGCTATCGCAAACCCTACAAGACCAGCGACGGCTATCTCTGCGTCCTCATCTACAACGACAAGCACTGGCGCAGCTTCTTCGAGGCGATCGGGCAACCGCATTTCCTCGATCAGCCGCGTTTTGCCAACCACGCTGCGCGCACGAATCATATTGACGATATCTACGAGGAGATCGGCCACATCTTCGTCACGCGCACCACCGCGGAATGGCGCGAGCTGCTGGAGCGCGCCGACATTCCGGTGATGCCGATGCACACGCTGGAGACGATTTTGGACGATCCGCATCTCAATGCGATCGACTTCTTCCAGACTGTAGATCACCCCGTGGAAGGCCGCATCCGCCAGATGCGCGTGCCCTCGACCTGGAGCGTGACCCAGCCCGAGCCCGCCGGCCCCGCGCCGACACTCGGCCAGCACGGCCGCGACATCCTGGCCGAGGCCGGCTTCTCGGTGGACGAGATCGAGCAGCTTGCAGAGCAAGAAGCAGTTCACCTGGCGGCGCCGCCGTAAGCAACGGGCGCCGGCAAAAATCGAGATACAGGGAGGAAACCACGATGGCCGGACTCTATTTCGAGGATTTTTCCGTGGGCCAGGAGTTCAGGCATCCCCTGAGCCGGACCGTCACGGAGATGGACAACACCATGTTCAGCCTGCTGACGCTCAACCCGCAGCCGCTGCACATCGACGCGCATTTTTCGGCCCAGACCGAGTTCGGCCAGCGCATTTTCAACAGCCTTTACACCCTCGGCATCATGATCGGCATGACGGTCTATGATACGACCATGGGCACCACCGTCGCCAATCTCGGCATGACCGACGTCACTTTTCCAAAGCCGGTCTTCCATGGCGACACTTTGCGGGCGACGACAAAGGTGCTTTCGTTGCGGGAATCCAAATCGCGCCCCAAGGCGGGCATCGTCGAGTTCGAGCACCACGCCTTGAACCAGAACGACGAGATCGTCGGTAAATGCCGCCGCATGGCGATGATGCACAAGAGGCCGGTCTGATGCGTTCGATGCTGTTCGTGCCGGGCGACTCCCCGCGAAAATTCGAGAAGGCCAGCGAAGGCAGCGCCGACGCGTTGATCATCGATCTCGAGGACTCTGTCGTCACCGACAAGAAGCCGGAGGCGCGCGGGTTGACGCTGGCGATGCTGAAGGGCTCTCGCGGCCCCCATCAGCTCTATGTCCGCGTCAACGCGCTCGACACCGGCATGACGCTCGCTGACCTCGCCGCGGTGATGCCAGGCAAACCCGACGGCATCGTGTTGCCGAAATCGCAAGGCGGCGACGACGTGCGCCAGGTCGCAACCTGGCTCGAAGCCTTGGAGGCTGCGGCCGGCATCGCGGTCGGCACGACGCGCATCGTCTGCGTCGCGACCGAAACCGCCGGCTCGATCTTCGGGCTGGGCAGCTACAAGGGCTGCTCCGCGCGTCTTGCCGGCTTGATGTGGGGCGCGGAAGATCTCTCCGCTTCGCTCGGCGCTACTGAAAAGGCGTCAGGTGGCGTGTTCCACAGCCCTTATCGTCTGGCACGCGATCTCTGTCTGATGGCGGCGGCGGCGGCCGAAGTCGCGCCGATCGACACCGTCTATACCGACATCGACAATCTGGCAGGACTCGAGCAGGAAACGCGCGCCGCGCGGCGCGACGGTTTTTCGGCGAAGGCGCTGATCCATCCAAAGCATGTCGACGTCGTCAACGCGGCGTTCGAGCCGACCGAGGCCGAGCGTAATTGGGCAGAGAAGGTGATCGCGGCATTCGCGAACAATCCGAACTCCGGTACTCTGCGTCTCGACGGCCAGATGATCGACAAGCCGCATCTTCGCGCCGCGAAGAAAATCCTCGGCCAGCCCTAGATCAGGATGCAAGTCTCACCATGATCGTTCGCCAAGCCGCAAACGTCCTGGAGATCATGGAGTTCTTCGCGCAAACGAGGAAACCGGCGACGCTTGCCGAGATCGCCGACCATTTCGGCTGGCCGCGCTCGTCGACCTTCAACCTGCTCGCGACGCTGTCGGAGAAAGGCTATCTCTACGAACCGCGGCCGCGGGCCGGCTTCTACCCGACGCCGCGCTGGCTGGCGATGGCGCGGATGATCTCCGAGGTCGAGCCGCTGCCGCCGTGGACACACACGCTGATCGCCGACCTCTCGGCCGAGACCGGCGAGACCGCCTCCATCGTGGCGCCGGCCGGCGTGATGGCCGTGTTCATTGACGTCGTCGAGTCCCAGGCCGCGATCCGCTATTTCGCGACCATCGGCCACCGCGTGCCGATTCACGCCACCGCCAGCGGCCGCGCCCTGCTGCTGCAATATTCGCCGGAGGAGCGCGACTCCGTCTATCGCAAGATCGAATTCAAGCAATACGGTCCGTCAACGCCGATCAGCATAGACGCCGTCGAGACCGAGCTGCGCAATTCGATCGCGCGCGGCTATTGCCAGAGCTTCGCCGACTATAGCCGCGACCTCGCGGGCGCCGCGATCCCGCTGCCGATCAGCGATCGCAGACTCTCGGTCGTGGTCGCCGGCCCGGAATTTCGCATCGGTCCGAAGGTGGCGGAGGTGGCCGCTTTGATCGCGCGGACTGTCGATCGATTGCGGCCGAAGGCGGCGGCGTAAGCTGACCTCAGTCGAATCCTTGAACCGGCGGCGTCGTGGTCTGCGCGGGCACCACAGGAGCAGCTTGAACAGGCTGCACCGCAGGCGCGGCTTGAACCGGCGGTTTGCTGGCAGCTCTCATCTGGCCATTGGCATCCATCGACTCGCGTGTGCCCGGCGGACCCCCGGTCGCCGCCGCGCGACGCGGCAGTTGCCGATGTCTCGCCGAGCGTGAACCTCTCACGCCCCAGGACCGGGCGATTGCAGGTCCGGCGGTATAACCGACCACCGCGCCCGCGACGGCACCGATCGGACCCAGCACGACGGCGCCTGACACGGCTCCCAACGCCGCAGCACCAGCGCGCTCCTGCGCGGCGGCGCTTGCAGGCACGCTAGCCAGCATCACGACGGCAGTGATCAGAGCTTTGTTCATCGGAGCGTCTCCCTCGCGGGCGTGACTCATACTTAAATATGGCTGCACGAGGTTTGTTCGTTGCCCAACACAGGGCAATCGCCGATGGAACTCCGGCAATTCAAAGGCCTCTGCCTTCAGATTGTGGTCGCAGCGGAGGCAGATCGGCAACTACGGCGCGACCTTGTCGCTGGTAAATCCGTTGCCGTCGAGCGCGCGGCGCACCGTGCCATCCGACTTGGCCTCATCCAGGAAATGCGCGGCCCAGGCCTTCGCCACCGCCTTGCCCTTGGGCACGACCACGACCACGCCGGTCGACTGGATCACCTCGTCCAGCACCTTCGTTCCCGGCAGCTTACGCGAGAGGTCTTCCAACGCCCCCATACCCATCGCGAGGGCATCCAGCTCCCCCTTGCCGATTAATTCGGCCGCCTGTTCCGGCTTCACGAACTTCGTCAGCTTCGCCTGCTTCAGCGACTTCTCGACCGTCCGCGACGTCGAGGTCCCCTCGATGCAACCGACCCGCATTCCCGCACGATCAACATCCGCAACGGCGCGGATGTCCGAACCGGCGCGAATGAGATAGCCGCTCATATAGGCGACGTAAGCTGGGCCCTGATCCACGAACTGCTCGCGCTTGACGTCGGCCGGCATGAAGGAGAGATCCCAGACGTCCTTGCTGCTGGCGGCGGCGATCTCGTCGGAGCTCTGGTATTCGACCAGATGCAGAGGAACGTGCAACTTGTCGGCGGCAGCCTTGGCGAGTTCTACGGTGACGCCGCGCGGCTTTCCGCCTGCGGGATCACGCGTCGTCCAGAACGCCGACGCGGCGGGGCCGACGGCCACCGCCACGCGCAACGCTCCCGTCGGCGCGATGTCGCTCGCGCCTTCAGCATTCCCCGTTACAGCGCCGGTGACAGCGAAGGCCAACCCCAACATGACGACTACGGCATAACGCAACATATTGCACTCCCGATCCGGGCTGGATCAGTCAGGCGATCTTGATCGACATGTCCGGCAAGCCATCGAGCTTGCACAGCAGCACGTCGCCCTTCACCACGGGGCCGACATTCTCCGGCGTGCCGGAATAGATGATGTCGCCGGCCTTGAGCTCGAACGCTTCCGAGAGCTTTGCGATCTGCTCGGCGACACTCCAGATCATCTTGCTGAGATCCGAGCTCTGCTTCACCGTCCCGTTGATCGCCAGTGAAATGGCGCCCTTCTCGAAATGCCCGGTCTTGCTGGCCGGATGGATCGGGCCGATCACCGCAGCGTGGTCAAAGCTCTTGCCGATCTCCCAGGGCTTCTTCTCCGCGGCCATGCCGTTCTGGAGATCGCGCCGGGTCATGTCGAGGCCGAGCGCGTAGCCATAGACATGATCGAGCGCCTTCTCGGCCGGAATGTTGCTGCCGCCGGATTTCAGCGCAGCGACCAGCTCGACCTCGTGATGATAGTTCTTGGTCAGCGACGGATAGGGATGATCCGCGACCTCGCCGATCGCGACGTTCTGGATCGCGTCGGTCGGTTTCTGGAAGAAGAACGGCGGCTCGCGGCTCGGATCCGAACCCCGCTCGATCGCGTGCGCCGCATAGTTACGCCCGATGCAGTAGATGCGGCGGACCTGGAACACGCTGGTCTCGCCGACGATCGGGATGGTGACCATCGGCACCGGAAAGATCGGCCTTTGCCCGGCCTGCGCCGCAGCCGGCGCAACTTCCGCGATTGAAGCAGCACTTGCCACCGCGGCAATTGCGAGCAGCTCTCGTCGCGTTGCTGAGATCTCTTTCATGTTTTGTGCTCCCTTTTTATGTTCGTTGGGCGCATCATGCGCGCCGGCCCACCTGATAATCAATATTCAGTATGCCAGCAACACTGGACTGGCACGTCCTCTAATTGATGAGAACAGGTCGCGTGCGGCGGCGGGGCCTCACCCAGCCGTCCACACCGGCGGCCAGGTGGTGCGGCGCGAGCAGTTGGTCTGGATGACCGGCGAGCAATCCGCCGCCCACTAGGAGCGCCTCTATCGCGATTACGCCATTGATACGCTGGAGCGTGCAAACCTGCGCTGGCGCATCGGTCGGGAAGCCGCGGATCGCGTCCGCTCCTGCGGCTGCGCCCGCCCCCTTCAACAGCGTGCGCCGGCTCAGCTTTTTTGTCGATTTGTCGTTCGTCCCCGCCGGATTGGCAGCGGATGTCACTTCGTCCCCGTCAAGCATGGCAACCCTCGTTGGCTACAATGAACGCTGCGCACAGATCGCCATTGACCGGCTGCGGATCTGATCAATTGCGGCGAGGCCATGGGCGGGATGTTGAGAAGTAAAATTGGAAGTAAAAATTCGCCGCATAAAAGCGGTTAATGGTTCGCCCAGCTGCATCGGCTTTCGGCAGCGCGCATAAGAAGGCGTCAGGACGTGTATACAAGGCCGGCAATGGAGCGACACAGCCGCCTGCGCATCGCGCGCGTGATCGGCGCCGCATTGCTCGTCGCTGCGATAAGTCGCGCGGCAAGTGCAAGCGAGCCTGTGATCGCACCGTCGCGCATGACGGTGATCGACACGATCGACCCGCGCTTTCAATCCTACAATGTCGAGATGGTCGAGGTGACCGGCGGTCGCTTTTGGAGACCTTATGCGCAACATCAGATGCAGCGTGATGGCTACAGCGACAGACCGCCAATCGATCTTGCCAACCGGCGTCTCCGCAAGCTCGCCGCGGCCTTGGCGCCGGCCTATCTGCGCGTGAGCGGCACCTGGGCGAATGCAACCTATTTCGCGGACGGCGACGACGCGCCGGCCGCACCGCCTGCCGGCTTCAACACCGTGCTCAGCCGCGCGCAATGGCGTGGCGTTATCGACTTCGCCCGCGCGGTTGACGCGCAGATCGTCACCTCCTTTGCGATCAGTCCGGGCAGCCGCGATGCGGATGGCGCGTGGAAGACCGATCAGGCGGAGCACCTGATCGACACGACGCGTTCGCTGGGCGGCCACATCGCGGCGGTGGAATTCATGAACGAACCAAACCTCGCCGCGACGAACGGCGCGCCGCCTCGATATGATGCGAAGGCTTATGGCCGCGACTTCAGGATTTTTCGCGAATGGATGCAACGGGCGGCGCCCGAGACGCTGATCGTCGGTCCGGGTTCAATCGGCGATGCGCCGTCGCCATCCGGGTCCGGCATCGCCACGCGCGACCTGCTCGCCGCATCCGGCCCCGGTCTCGATCGCTTCTCCTATCATCACTACAACACGCTCTCGCCGCGCTGCGGCGGCCGTGACGATCCGGCGCAGGCGCTTTCGGAGCAATGGCTGGCGCGGACCGACGCGAGTCTCGCGATCTACAGCGCGCTGCGCGACATATTCGAGCCGGGCAAACCGATCTGGCTGACGGAGACCGCGGATGCAGCCTGCGGAGGCAATCGCTGGGACAAGACTTTTCGCGACGCATTCCGCTATCTCGACCAGCTCGGACGGCTGGCAAGAGCTGGCGTCCAGGTCGTGATGCACAACACGCTGGCCGCCAGCGACTACGGCCTGCTCGACGAAGGGACGTTCCGTCCGCGGCCGAACTACTGGGCTGCGCTGCTCTGGCACCGGCTGATGGGAACGGTCGTACTCGACACGAGCTCCGTCGCCGCGCCAGATCTCCATCTCTATGCGCATTGCCATCCGGCCATGCGGGGCGCGGTGTCCGTGCTCGCGATCAACGCGTCGCGGCATGCATCATCCACCCTGACGCTGTCACATCCCGCCGAGCGTTACACGTTGCATGCGAAGCGGCTGCAAGACGCGACCGTGCAGCTGAACGGCAAGTCGCTCGCGCTGAATGCCGATGACGAGCTACCCCGGCTTGAGCCGCGCGCAGCATCGGCGGGCACGATCCGGCTTGCGCCAGCGACCATCACCTTCCTGGTATTTCCAGCAGTCGCGAATCCTGCCTGCCGTTAGCCGCCCTCAGGATCTCAGCGAGCTCCGCGCGGTCTCCGGCGCCATCAGCGTTGCGATGATCGTGATGATCGAGAGCCCGATGATGTAGACTGACACCGCCCAGTACGAGCCGGCCCATGCGAGCAGTGCCGTCGCAATCAGCGGCGAGAAGCCGCCACTGAGCGCGGCCGCGACGTTGGCCCCCAGCGACGCACCGCTGTAGCGCACCTGGGTGCGGAACAGCTCCGGCATGAAGGCGGCCTTCGGCCCGAACAGCAGCGCATGCGTCAGGGTCATCGTGACGACGAGCGCGAGCGTGATCAGCGCCGGCTCCCTGGTGTCGAGGAACCAGAACAACGGAAACGCCAGCGCCACCGTGAACGCGCCGCCGGCGAGATACAGTGCCTTGCGGCCGAAGATGTCGGACAACCAGCCGGCGAGCGGCAGCGTCGCGAGCTCGACCAGCGCGGCATAGACCACCGCATCCAGGATCACCTGCCGCGGCAGGCCGAGCTGCGTCGTGGCATAGACCACGGTGAAGACGGTGAGGAGATAAGCGAGCCCGACTTCAGAGACGGTGATGCCGATCGCGAGCAGGAAACTACGCCAGTCGCGGCGCAGGACTTCCATCACCGGCTGTGCCAGCACCTCCTTGCGCTCGACCACCTCCTTGAAGTGCGGCGTCTCCGCGAGTTTCAGCCGCACGATGAAGCCGACCCCGACGAGCAGGATGCTGATCAGGAACGGCACGCGCCAGCCCCAACTGAGGAAATCGGCTTCGGGCAGTTTCGTCATCAGACCAAAAATGCGGGTGGAGGCGGCGACGCCGACGGGAAAACCGATCTGCACCAGACTGCCATAGAAACCGCGGCGATTGCCGGCGTGCTCGGCCACCATGACCACCGCGCCGCTCCACTCGCCACCGAGCCCGATGCCCTGGATGAAGCGCAAGATGACGAGGAAGATCGGCGCCCAGACGCCGATCTGGCTGTAGGTCGGCAGGCAGCCGATCAGGAACGTGCCGAGCCCCATCGCGATCATGGTCGCGACCAGCATCTTCTTGCGGCCGAGCCGGTCGCCATAATGCCCGATGATCGCGCCGCCGATCGGCCGCGCCACGAAGCCGACTGCATAGGTCGAGAACGCCGCCAGCGTGCCGACGAAGGGATCGAAGCTCGGGAAGAACAACTTGTTGAACACGAGGGCGGCGGCCGTGCCGTAGATCAGGAAGTCGTACCACTCGATCGCGGTGCCGAGCGCGCTCGCCCACACCACATGCGCCGTCGTCGATTTCTCCGCCGATGCGGAGACCCCTGTTGCTGCCGTCATTGCCATGAGCCCCAAAATTCCCGGGCGGCATCATGGCCAATCATAATGGCGGTTGCAACCTGCGGGCGTGTTGGCTTGCCCGGGATTACGGTGCGAAATTTTGCGCGTCGCTGCTTCAACACCCGTCATCGCGAGGAGCCCGTGCGACGAAGCAATGCAGAGTGCCCCCGCGGAAGGATTCTGGATTGCTTCGCTCCGCTCGCAATGACGGGCGTGGGAGCAGTTGCGCGCTCACTTTGGCGGCGCCGTCCGCGGGATAGCGGAATCCACCCAAGACCGCTATTCGTCATTGACAAATTCGTTCGTCATTATCTAATTAGCTCCCAGAACAACCAGCCGCGCCAAGCGGCCCATAAAAGAGAGGGAATGACGATGAGAGGGTTTTTGGCCTGCGCCATGCTCGCGGCCATGTCTTCGGCCGCCATGACCACCGTCGCGACCGCGCAAGTCTCCGACGACGCGGTGCGGATCGGCGTGCTCACGGATCTATCGAGCTGGGGCCGCGACAACAGCGGGCCTGGCTCGGTCGAAGCCGCGAAGATGGCGGTGGAGGAATTCGGGCCCACCGTGCTCGGCAAGCCGATCGAGATCATCAGCGCCGACCATCAGATGAAGACCGACGTCGGCGTGCAGATCGTGCGCGGTTGGTTCGACAACGGCAAGGTCGATGCCGTCGTCGACATCCCCAATTCCGGCATCGCGATCGCCGTGCACAACATGGTGCGCGAGCGCAACAAGATCGCGCTGCTCTCCGGCCCCGGCGCGAGCTCGCTGACCGACGAGCTGTGCAGCCCGAACACCGTGCACTTCACCTATGACACCTATGCGCTGTCCAAGGTGACGGCCTCCGCGGTGATCAAGGAAGGCGGAAAATCCTGGTACTTCATCACCGCGGACTACGCCTTTGGCCAACAGCTCGAGAAGGACGCCACGCGCTTCATCAACGAGATGGGCGGCAAGGTTTTGGGCGGCGTGAAGCACCCGACCAACACGGCGGACTTCTCCTCCTTCGCGCTGCAGGCGCAAAGCTCGAAGGCCGATGTGGTGGCCTTCGCCAATGCCGGCCAGGACACCGACAACGCCATCAAGCAGTCCGGCGAGTTCGGCCTGGTCCAGGGCGGCCAGAAGCTGGTCGGCCTCTTGATGTTCGACACCGACGTGCATGCGATCGGCCTCAAATCCGCGCAGGGCACCTACATGACCACGGCGTCGTATTGGAACATGGACGAGGCGACCCGCGCATGGTCGCGGAAATTCTACGAGCGCACCAAGGTGATGCCGACCATGATCCAGACCGGCGTCTACGGCTCGGTGTTGCATTATCTCAAGGCCATCAGGGCTGCCGGCACCGATGACCCCGCAAAGGCGATGGCCAAGATGCGCGAACTGCCAATCGAGGATACATTCGTTCATGGCGGACGCTTGCGCGAGGACGGCCGCGTCATTCGCGACATGTATCTCGCCAAGGTGAAAACACCCGAGCAGTCCAAGGAGCCTTGGGATTACCTGGAGATCGTCAAGACGGTAAAGGGCGAGGACGCCTTCCGCCCGGTCTCCGAATCCAAATGTCCGCTGCTCAAGAAGTGAGGCCCGCATGACCGGCAACGAGCGCAACGCAATTGAGACTTACGAGTGCGATGTGCTCGTGGCCGGATCGGGCGCATCCGGGATGTCGGCCGCGATCACCGCGCGCTATCGCGGCCTCGACGTCCTGATCGTCGAGAAGGAGCCACGCTTCGGCGGCACCACCGCCCGCTCCGGCGGTTGGTTGTGGATTCCCGGCACGTCGCTGGCGAAGGCTTACGGCATCGAGGAGACGCCGGAGCAGGCCCGCACCTATCTGCGGCACGAAGCCGGCAACAATTATGACGCCGCGCGCGTCGATGCATTCCTGAGCGCCGGGCCCGAGGCGGTCGGTTTCTTCACCAGCAAGACCGCACTCCGCTTCGACATGCCGCTGGTATTCCC
Source organism: Bradyrhizobium sp. LB14.3 (assembly GCF_040547985.1). Classification (NCBI taxonomy): domain Bacteria; kingdom Pseudomonadati; phylum Pseudomonadota; class Alphaproteobacteria; order Hyphomicrobiales; family Nitrobacteraceae; genus Bradyrhizobium; species Bradyrhizobium sp. LB14.3. The sequence goes on along the minus strand of NZ_JBEPQT010000011.1, from coordinate 158,444 downwards.
GGACTACCACGCCGAGGCGCCCGGAGGCACCCAGGGTGGCCGTTCGATGGTGGCGCGCCCGTTCGACGGCCGCGAGCTCGGCGACCAGATCAAGACCCTCGGCATGCCCCTGCCGGAGCTGACCGTATTCGGCATGATGCTCGGATCCGGCAAGGACATCGTCCATTTCATGCGCGCGACGAAGTCGCTGACCTCGGCCGTCTATGTCGCAAAGCGCCTGTCGCGCCATTTGATGGACGTGCTGCGCTACGGCCGCGGCATGACCCTGACCAACGGCAATGCGCTCGCCGGGCGCCTGGCAAAATCCGCGCAAGACCTGAAGATTCCGATGTGGCTGTCCTCGCCGGTGCGTGAGCTGACGGTCGAGAACGGCACTGTCATCGGCGCCATTGTCGCCCGCGAGGGACGCGACGTCCGCATTCGTGCAAGACAAGGCGTCGTGCTCGCCTGCGGCGGCTTTCCGCACGATGTGGAACGGCGCAAGAAGATGTTCCCGCACGCGCCGACCGGCAACGAGCATTTTTCGCCGGGACCGACCGGCAACACCGGCGACGGCCTGCGCCTTGCGGAAAGCGCCGGCGGGCATGTCGAGGACCGCCTGCCGAACGCGGCAGCCTGGGTCCCGGTCTCGGTCACCAAGCGCAAGGACGGTTCAAACGGCGTGATGCCGCATTTCATCGACCGCGCAAAGCCCGGTGTGATCGCGGTGATGCGCGACGGAAAGCGCTTTGCCAACGAGGGCAATTCCTATCACGACTTCGTCCAGGCCATGGTCAAGGCGGCGAAGCCCGGCGAGGAGATCGCGGCGTACCTCGTCTGCGATCACCCGACCCTGCGCAAATACGGCCTCGGCTGCGTGCCGCCCTTCCCGATGCCAACAGGTCATCACCTCAACACGGGTTATCTCTTGCGCGGCGAGACGCTGGAGGCGCTTGCGGCAAAAGCGGGTATTGATGCCACCGCGTTCATCGAGACCGTCAAGCAGTTCAATGCGACCGCACCACTAGGTCATGACAAGGCCTTCGGCAAGGGATCAAAGGCCTATAACCGCTACCAGGGCGATGCGCTGCACGGCCCCAACCCCTGCGTCGCGCCGATCGAGAACGGCCCGTTCTACGCGATCAAGATGGTGGTCGGCGATCTCGGCACCTATGCCGGCATCGTCACTGACGAGAACGCGCGAGCGCTCGATGCGGAGGGACGGGTGATTCCCGGGCTCTATGCCGCCGGCAACGACATGGCGAGCATCATGGGCGGCAATTATCCCGGTGCCGGCATTACGCTTGGGCCGGCGCTGACCTTCGGCTACATTGCCGGCCGTCATCTCGCCGACCGCGCTACCAAGCGCGACGCGGCGTAAGCCACACGCCAGGAGGCGCATGAAGAGAGAAAGCCGCGGCATCCAGTCGATCGAGGTCGGCGGAGAATTGCTCCGCGCGCTGGCGAGATGCGGTGAGCCGATGATGCTGCGCGATCTCGCGCGCGAGGCCGGTATGACGCCGGCCAAGGCGCATCCTTATCTGGCCAGCTTCTCCCGCATCGGGCTGATCGAGCAGGACGAGATCACTGGCCGCTACGAGATCGGCGCACTGGCGCTGGAACTCGGCCTGATCAGCCTGCGCCGCCTGTCCGGCGTACGCATCGCGAGGCCGAAGATCGCGGCGCTCGCAAGTCACATTGGGCACGCGGTCTCGCTGGCGGTCTGGGGCACGCACGGCCCGACCGTGGTGCAGCTCGAAGAGCCTGGCCAGCCCGTGCACATCGTGATGCGGGCCGGCTCAGTCATGGCGCTGCTGGAGACCGCTACAGGGCGGGCCTTTGCGGCCTTCCTGCCGGAGAAGACAATCAACGCCGCACTCGAAAGCGGCCTCGATCGCCACGGCGTCGGATATAATCCGAAGCGCGCGGTGAAAGGCGCGAAGGTCACTGAGATGCTCACAGAGGTCCGCAAGCACGGCCTCGCCCGCGCGCTCGGCGATCCCCTGCCCGGCGTCAACGCATTCTCCGCGCCCGTATTCGACCATTCTGGCCATGTCGCCCTCGTCATCACCGCGATGGGACCGGAAGGCACTTTTGATGCGCGCTGGGACAGCCCGACCGCCCATGCCTTGCGCGACTGTGCCGGCAGCATTTCGAAACGGCTGGGCCACGGGATGACGGTTGCGGCGGAGTGATCTACTTCACCGGCACCGTATAGTTCAGGATCAGCCGGCCGCCGTCTGGGTAGATGGTCTGCCCAGTGATGTAGGACGCGTCGTCGCTCGCCAGGAACGCCACGACGGAAGCCACCTCGCCCGGCTCGCCGCCGCGGCCCGCCGGCGTGCGCGACAGCACGGTCTTGCGGGCATCTTCGGATGTGTAGATGGCGGACGCCACCATGTCGGTCAGAATCGTACCCGGTCCGACCGCGACGACGCGGATGTTGTGCGGGGCAAGCGCGACGGCGGCGACACTCGTTAGCTGCTTCATGCCGCCCTTGGAGATGGCGTAGGTCGCGAGCGTCGGGATCGCCAGCAGCGCGTTCACCGAGGACATGTTGATGATCACCCCGCCGCCGCCTTGCGCGATCATCTGCTTGGCCGCCGCCTGCACCCCGAAGAACGCACCCTTCAAGTTGATGGCGATGACGTCGTCGAAATCCTGTTCGGATATCTCCAGAATGTCCTGGTTGCGGGCAACGCCGGCGTTGTTGACCATGACGTCCAGCCGGCCGAACTCCTTCACGGCGGTAGCCACGAGCTGGTCGACGTCAGCGCGCCTGGCAACATTGCCGACGATGGTGCGCAAGGCGTGGGGCCGCCCCAGTTCAGCAGCCGTCGCGGCAAGGCCATCGGCATCGACATCCGAGATGACGACTTTGACGCCGTCGTCCAGGAATCGTTTCGCGCAAGCCTTGCCGATGCCGCGCGCTGCGCCGGTGATGGCGGCGACCTTGCCGGTTAGTTTCATGGTCTCACTCCAGAATAGCTGCTTGAGGCAAGCTGTTGCCGGGTGAGACCCGGCTTACGCAGCCGCGAAACCCAGATGAGCACGGAACCGGTTCTTGATAAAGACGGCATCGCGCGAGGGTAGCGATCGTGCCGGATTTTCGGCCAGAACCTTGATGACAAAAAGCCGCGGGCCATCAGCCGGCTCGGCGATCTGCCGCGTGAGACGCTCCACTTCCTCAAGCGTCCGCACCGTCCCGGTCGCAACAAAGCCGCAGGCCGTAGCGATGGCGGTGAGATCGACCCCGCGCCCGGTGTGGCTTGCCTGCATTCCGGTCTCGCCAAAATGCTGGTTGTCGATCACGACGATGTCGAGATTGCGCGGGCGCGCAACGCCGATGGTGGCGAGACCGCCGAGGCCCATGAGCTGCTCGCCATCACCAGTGAGGGCCAGCACGCGCTTTTCCGGCTGGGCCTGAGCGAGGCCAAGCCCGATCAGCGCGGCGCCGCCCATGGCGCCCCAGAGATAAAAATTGCCGTCGTTGTCGCCGACCGAATGAAGGTCGTAGGTCGGTGAACCGAGGCCGGAGACGACCAACGTGTCCTTGCGATTCTTCAGGAGCGCGGCGACGGCGGCGCGGCGGTCGAGTTGAGCTTGCATTGGCATCACCACTTCTTCTTGCCGATCAGACGTTGCCCGATCAGGACTGCGACCTGCTGATCGGATTGGTAGGCGAGCGCTGCGGCCGATTCGACCGTCTCGACCAGATCGTCCGGCGTCTCCGCGCGCATCACCTTCAGGCCGATTGCTTCCAACGAGGGCTGCGTCGCCCGGCTCATCGGCACCTGCCAGGGATTGAACTCGGCCCACTCGCCGCGCATCGTCACCAGCATCAGCAGTGGAAATCGCCCGATCGCCGACAGCGACAGCATGTTGATGCAGTTGCCGACCCCGCTCGACTGCATCAGCAGCACGCTGCGCTGCCCGCCGAGCCAGGCGCCCGCGGCAATGGCGATGCCCTCTTCCTCCGTCGTCAGCACGTTGGTGGTGACGTCGCGGTCGGCTGAGAACAGGCGGATGAGCTGGCTGTGGCCGGCATCGGGCACATAGGACATCTGCCGCACGTCGGTGGCTTTCAGGATGCGGTAGAGCTCGGACGGCCAGTCATCGCCGGCGCGCGTTTCGAGATTGGTCTGAGGGCTGTGCACCGCGTGTCTCCTTGAATTTCGGAAGCATGCTAGCGATGTTCTGATAGGGAGGCTCAGACCGTCTGGCACAACCAGATATCGAGGGATTGTATAGCTGCAGCAAAAGCGGGATGATCTGCGCTTAGCCTTCCTTGATCGCGGAGGTGATACGGTCGATAGGCAGCTTCTCGACCTCTAGCCAAACCGGCGCGGCCGCAGTCCGGCATGAAACCACGTAATCATGGAATAGATATCATAGACGGGCAGTCCGACCTCGGCCTGAAGCGCGGCCGCGTAGGGCGGCATGTTGGTGCATTCGAGCACGATGGCGCCGACATCCGGATTCTTGGCGACCAGCTCCCTACCGGCCTCGACCACGTCGCGCTCCGCCTGCGCGATGTCCATGTCGTCCTTCTCGGCCTTGATCAGAACGCGGAAGAATTCCTTGCCGTGCTCGGTCCCCACCAGCGGCGTGTCGAGCGGCACGCCGGCGCCTTCGAGATGGGCCGGCGTCAAGGTCGAGCCGGAGACCGTGACGAGACCGACGCGCTTGCCCGGCGGCAAGGTCGCCTGCACCCACGGCACCTGCATCAGTGACGAGGTCGCGACGGGAACGCCGGCCGCGGCTGCGATCTCCTTCTGGAACAGCGAGAGGAAGCCGCAATTGGTGGTGATGGCTTCGGCCCCGAGCCGCACCAGATCCTTCGCCGCATCGATGAAATCAGGCAGCAAACCGGCGGCGCCTTTCAGCACCACCTTCTCTGGCGAAGCGCCGCTCACCACGCGATAGAGCACGGGGAAAGGCCAGGTGGTGCCGTTGCCCATGTCGCCGGGAATGCGAGGAAAGCGTGCCTCCAGCATCAAGATGCCGAGCGGCGCGCCGTAGATGGCCTTGCCGCCACGGGTGATACGGGAGGACGAGTTGGCTGAAGTGGTCATGGTGCGATCTCAGAGAAAACGATCAGGTGCGAACGGTGCGAGCGGAATCTCCGGCGGCTTGCCGCTCAGAAGCTGGGCGACGAGACGGCCGGTGCGGGCCGAACCGACCAGGCCGATATGGCCGTGGCCGAAGGCATAGACGATGTCGCGCGAGGCGCGCGCGTAGCCGATGCAGGGACGTCCGTCCGGCATGCTCGGCCGATGGCCAAACCAGGTCTTGATACGGGAAGACGGAATGTCCGTCGGCAGTTTCGGGAACATGCCGAGGAGGTTGTCGCGCAGGATCTCGGCGCGCTTCCAGTTCGGTTCGGCCTCGAGGCCGGCGATCTCGACCGTGCCGGCGGCGCGCAAACCCTTGTCGGTCCAGTTCACTACCATCTTCGCATCCGATGCCATCATCGAGCTGCGCGGGCCCGATTCCGGATTCTCGATCATGACGTGATAGCCACGCTCGGTCTCCAGCGGCAGCGGATCACCAATGGATGCGGTGAGCCGCTTCGAATGCGCGCCGGCGGCAATCACCGCGGCATCGCAGGGAATCTCGCCGGTCTCGGTGATCACTGCAACGAGCTTGTTGCCGGAAAGCTTGAGCCCCGTCGCCTTGGCCCGCACAAGCTGCGCGCCACTTGCCAGCGCATGTTGCGCGAGGGCTGCGACATAGGCACCGGGATCGCGGCAGCGCCCGGCCTCTTCCACCACAACGCCGAAGGTGTAGCGCGGATGCAGATCCGGCTCGCGCTGACGAATCTCGTCGGCGTTAAGCTCCATCCATTCGACGCCGACTTTTCTGCGCAGGCGCCAGCCGAGATCGTTGTCGAAGTTCCCGCGTGACGGAAACACATGCATCACGCCGTTGCGTTCGACCAGCTCAGGAACGCCCGCCTCCTCCGCGAGCTTCCGGTGCAGCAGCGGCGCGTCCTTCAAGAGGTCGCGTAGCGCAAAGGCCGTCTTCTCGACGCGTGCCTCGGTCCAGCCAGAGAGCAGATATCTAATCAGCCAGGGCAACGCCTTCGGCAAGTAAGACCAGCGGATCGCGAGCGGCCCGAGCGGGTCCATCAGAAAGAACGGCACCTTCTTCCAGACGCCGGGCTCGGCCGGCGGGATCACGGAATGCGAGGAGAGCCAGCCGGCATTGCCGTAGCTCGCCGCCTGTTCGCCACCGGGCTCGCCTGCGTCGATCAGCGTGACGCGATGTCCCTCGCGCAGCGCTTCGATTGCGCTGATCACGCCGACCGCGCCGGCACCGATGATGGCGACGTGGCGGCCCTTGGACATGGCTTAAGCCTTCACCGCAGGGGCAAAGTCCTTGCCGACCGACATCGCGCGCGGATCGATGATGCAGTGGAGGATCGACGGCTTGCCCGAGGCGAGCGCACGCTCGAACGCCGGCGCGAACTCTTCGGTACGCTCGACGCGCTCGCCATGGCCCCCGAACGCTTTCGCGTACATCGCAAAATCCGGGTTCTTGAGCTGGGTGCCGACTATGCGGCCGGGATAGTCGCGCTCCTGGTGCATGCGGATGGTGCCGTATTGCGAATTGTCGACGACGATGACGACGAGCGGCGCGTCGTATTGCACGGCGGTCGCGAACTCCTGGCCGTTCATCAGGAAGCAGCCGTCGCCCGCGAAGGCGATCACGGTGCGATCTGGATATTGCCGCTTGGCGAGCACCGCCGCCGGCACCCCATAGCCCATCGAGCCTGAGGTCGGCGCAAGCTGGGCCGCAAAGCTGTGGAAGCGGTGATGGCGGTGGATCCAGCCAGCATAGTTGCCGGCGCCGTTGCAGACGATCGCGTCCTTCGGCAGCCGGTCGCGCAGCCAGGTCATGACCTGGCCGTACTGGAACGTGCCGGGCAGCTCGCGCGCTTTGTCGGTCCAGGCCAGATAATCGGCATGCGCCTTGGCCGCTTCACCCTCCCATGCGAGCGCCCCGGCGGGCTTTAGCGTCTCCACCGCTTCGGCGAACGCGGCAGGCGTCGCCTGGATCGCCAGCTCCGGCTGATAGACGCGGCCGAGCTCTTCCGAGCCCGGATGCACGTGGATCAGCTTCTGTTGCGGGGTTGGAATATCGAACAGCGTGTAGGACGAGGACGGCATTTCCGACATGCGGCCGCCGATCAGCAGAATGACATCGGCGCCGTCGATGCGCGCCTTCAGGCCCGGGCTCGGCCCAATGCCGAGGTCGCCTGCATAGTGCGAATGGTCCGCGTCGATCAGCGACGCTCGGCGGAACGAGGTCGCGACCGGCAAGTCGAACCGCTCGGCAAACCGCGCGATGCTCCTGGTCGCCTCGTCTGTCCAGCGCGAACCGCCGAGAATGACGAGCGGCGCCTTGGCGCTGGCAAGCATGGCGCCAACGCGCTCGATATCAGAAGGCGCGGGCCAGCTCACCGCCGGCTCGATACGCATCGCGTCCGCAACGGCCGCGGTCTCGGTCAGCATGTTCTCGGGCAGCGAGATCACGACGGGACCGGGACGGCCCTGCATGGCGACGCGGAAGGCGCGCGCGACCAGCTCCGGAATGCGGTCGGGACGATCGATCTCGACCGCCCATTTTGCCATGGTGCCGAACACCGCCTTGTAGTCGAGCTCCTGGAACGCCTCGCGCTCGCGCATGCCGGTGTCGACCTGACCGACGAACAGGATCATCGGCGTCGAATCCTGCATCGCGATATGGACGCCGTGGCTGGCGTTGGTGGCGCCGGGGCCGCGGGTGACGAAGCAGATTCCGGGGCGGCCCGTGAGCTTGCCGTAGGCTTCCGCCATCATCGCGGCGCCGCCTTCGGCGCGGCAGATCATGACGTCGATCGGGCTGTCATGCAGCGCATCGAGCGCCGCGAGGTAGCTCTCGCCCGGCACGCAGGTGACGCGCTCGACGCCTTGCGCGACCAGCTGATCGATCAGGATCTGGCCGCCGGTGCGGGTGTTGCGAATGGTCATGACGGCTCCCTCGAGGCTTTGGCGATGCGCTTCATGGCTTCGCGAAAATCTTGTTCAGAGCTGGCGTAGGACAGGCCGGCAGGGCGCGCAAGATCGAATGGCTTTTCGCACCCTGCGCAGGCGTCATGCCCGCCCCTGGTCTTTGCACATCCGCCCATTCGCGAGGACGCGGCGGCCATGATCGAGCGCCGCGCCAATGATCGACCGGCTCGATCCGAAGCTCGGCGCAGCTGCCTTCTATTGATGCTCGATCGCGCGGATCGCGCCGCGGAGCTCGGCGAGGCCGCGGAGACGGCCGATCGCGGTGTAGCCGGGATTGGTGCGCTTGGTGGCCGCGAGATCGTCGAGCATGCGGTGGCCGTGGTCAGGCCGGAACACGATTCTCTTGTCGGGCGAACGCCGCGCGTTCTCCTTCAGGAGCGCCTTCAGCACCGCGATCATGTCGACATCGCCGTCGAGGTGATCGGACTCGTAGAACGACAGGCCATCGGCCTCGCGCTTGGTCGCGCGCAGATGTGCAAATGCGACGCGCGGGCCGAAGCGCTCGGCCATTGCGGGGAGGTTGTTCTCGGCGCGCACGCCGAGCGAACCCGTGCACAGGCAGATGCCGTTGGCCTTGGACGGAACGGCATCGAACAGCGCCTGATAGTCATCGGCGGACGAGGCAATGCGCGGCAGGCCGAACAGCGGGCGCGGCGGATCGTCGGGATGCAGTGTCAGCGAGACCCCGAGCTGCTCGGCGACGGGCGTGACGCGGCCCAAAAATTCGGCAAGATGTTGCCGCAGGATTTTCGGCGTGATGTCGCGATATGTTTCGAGTCGATCGCGGAATTGCGGGATCGTCATCGGCTCGGTGGTCGACCCCGGCAACGCGCTGGCGATGACCATGACGAGATAGTCGATATCGGCCTGGCTCATCTGGTCGAACAGCTTTTTCGCGCCGGCCTGCTGCTCGGGTGAGTATTCGGCGGTTGCGGCCGGCCGCTTCAGGATATGCAGCTCGAACGCGGCAAAGCGGTCCTGGTCGAAGCGCATGGCGCGGGCGCCGTTCGGCAGCTCCCATTCGAGATCGGTGCGACACCAGTCAACCACCGGCATGAAGTTGTAGCAGACAATCCTGATACCGGCGGCGGCTACCGCCTCCAGGCTCGCGATCCACGTCTCGATCGAGCGCGTCGCCTTGGCGCCAAGACGCTTGACGTCGTCGGGGATTGGGATCGATTCCACCACCGACCAGGTCAGTTGCGAGCGGCCGGGCTGGCCGCGCTCGATGAAGTTCTTGCGCTCCTCGACCGCCTTGCGTGTCCAGGCCTCGCCGATCGGCACCTGATGCAGCGCCGAGACGATATCGGTCGCGCCGGCCTGCCTGACGTCATCCAGCGAGACGGGATCATCGGGCCCGTACCAGCGCCATCCCTCTAGCATCATGCCCTTTTCTCCGATCAATTCGCGGTCAGCACGACCTTGACGCTCTGCGAGCGGTCGAGCGCCAGCCGCAGCGCCTCCGGCGCGGTGGACAGCGGCCGCTCGGCCGTGACCAGTGACAGCACGTCGACGCTGCCGGCAGAAATCAGTTCCACCGCGGTCATGAACTCGAGCCCGAAGCGGAACGAGCCGCGAAGGTCGATCTCCTTCGCCATCACCGCATTGGCCGGCACTGGAATCTGGCCGCCCGGAAGGTTGCCGATCTGCACGACAATGCCGCCGCGCCTGACGATGCCGATCGCGCTGGCGAGGCCAGCAGCCGTGCCCGAGACCTCGAAGACGACATCGTAGGGACGCGACGCGGCTTGTGCCTTCAGGCCTTCCTCACCGCCCGCGACGTTTTCGGCGTGAGAGACGCCGAGGCGGCTTGCAAAGGCCAGCGGCGCCGGCGCGATGTCCGCAACCGTGATGTCGGTCATGCCGGCGCGGCGCGCGGCGAGCATGGTCAGAAGCCCGATCGGGCCGGCACCGAAGATGATGCCGCGCTTGCCTTCGATGTTGCCGGCACGCGCGACCGCGTGCAGGCAGACCGCGAGCGGCTCGGCCAGCGCCGCGGCCTGATAGGAGACGTGGTCGGGAATCTTCACGCATTGCGCCGGGATCGCATCGAAGTAATCGGCAAAACCGCCCTGCATGTGCGGCGTCTTCGAGGCCGAGCCCATGAAGTAGATATTTTCGCAAAGGTTTTGCCGGCCTTCGCGGCAAGCGACGCAATGGCCGCACCAGCGCGACGGGTTGACGGCGACGCGGTCGCCGGCCTTCAGGTTCGCCGCGGCGCCCGCGATCTCCACGACCTCGCCGGATATCTCGTGGCCGAGCACCAGCGGCGACTTCACGACGAAATCGCCGGTCCGGGCATGACGGAAATAATGCATGTCCGAACCACAGATGCCGCCGGCACCGAAGCGGATGCGCACCATGCCATCAGCGAGCTTGTCGAGCGGATGCTCGATCATGCGCAGATCTTCGGGACCGAACAGGGTTGCGGCGAGAGAAGTGGATGTCATTTGGAAAGTCCCATGTATTTCGGCAGCCAGAGGGTCAATTCAGGAATGTAGGTGATTGCGATCAGCGCGACCATCAGCGGCACCAGCCATGGCAGGATCGCAATCGTCGTGCGCTCGACCGAGAGCTTTGCCACTCGGGCGAGCACGAAGAGGACCATGCCAAGCGGCGGATGCAACAGGCCGATCATCAGGTTCAACGTCATGATCAGACCGAAATGGATCGGGTCGATGCCGAGCTTGAGCACGATCGGCAGCAGGATCGGCACCAAAATGGTGATCGCTGCCGTGGTGTCGATGAAGCAACCGACGAACAGGATCAGGACGTTCGCAAGCGCCAGGAACACCCATTTGTTGTGGGTGATGCTGAGCATCCAGTCCGACAGCATCTGGGCTGCCTGCGACACCGTGAGCAACCAGGCGAAGATCGAGGCTGCCGTGACGATGAACAGCACCGACGCCGTGGTCTCGATGGTGTCGAAAGTCGCTTTCGCGACCGTCTTCATCGTCATGGTGCGATAGCGCACCAGGCCGAGGAACAGCGACCAGATCACGGCGGCGACCGCGGCTTCCGTCGGCGTGAACCAGCCGAGAGTCATGCCACCGATCAGGATCACCGGCGCCATCAGCGCCATCACCGCCGAGAAGTCGAAGTACCAGTCGATCGCGAGCAGCACGACCAGGCCAAGCCCAACCGCCCAATTGGTGGAGAGACCGGCGACTGTCAGCAGCCAGACAGCCATCGGAAAGCTCAGTACGACGACGATCTCGAGCCCCGCCGATCCCAATTGCGGCCAGGAGAACGGCGTATCGCTGCCCCATTTGTTCTTGTGCGCGAAATAGGTGACGGTGGCCATCATCAGCAGCGTCAGGACGACGCCGGGAATGACGCCGCCCAGAAACAGCGCGCCGATCGAGACGTTCGCCATCATGCCGTAGATCACGAACGGCAGCGACGGCGGGATGATGGGCCCGAGCGTGGCCGAGGCCGCGGTGACGCCGACGGAGAATTCCGTGGAGTAGCCGTGGTCCTTCATCGCCTTGATCTCGATGGTGCCGAGACCGGCGGCATCGGCGATCGCGGTGCCGGACATGCCGGAGAAGATCACCGAGCCGATGATGTTGACGTGGCCGAGACCGCCGCGCATCCAGCCGACCAGCGCAACGGCGAACTTGTAGATGCGCCCGGTGACACCGGCGATGTTCATGAGATTGCCGGCCAGGATGAAGAACGGCACGGCGAGCAGCGGAAAGCTCTCGACGCCGGCGATCATGCGCTGCGCCAGCGTGACGTCGGGCGTCACGCCGCTGACCAGGATGTAGAGCAGCGACGACGCGGCCATGGCGATCGCCACGGGAACGCCGAGCAGCATCAGGATGAGAAAGCCTCCAAGCAACAGCAACATGGAACTACCCTTCAAAACCGTCGTAGGCGCCGGGTCGTTCGAGGATCGAATAGCCCTGTCGCAGATGTTGCACCGCCACCTGCAGGGAGCGCACAAACATCAGCACGAAGCCGAGCAGCACCGCGTAGTAGACGTAGTCCTTGGGAAAATTGATCGTGGTCATGGACTCGTCGCCGATGATCTGGATGTAGACCCAGACCAGCTTGATGGCGTAGCCGAAGAAAGCGATCCGAATCAGGTCGATCACCGTCGACAGCGCGCGCGCCAAGAGGTGCGGCAAATAGCGGTAGACGAGATCGACCTGGATGTGCCGCGACAGCCGCACGCACATCGAGGAGCCGATGAAGACCACGCCGATCAGGCAGTAGGTCGCGATCTCCTCGGTCCAGGCGTAGCTGTCGTTGAGCACGTAGCGGGTGAAGAACTGGAGAAAGACCGCGAGCGCCATCACCCAGAAAATCGCCAGCGCGACCCAGTCCTCGAAAGCGTAGACGCCGAGATCGACCTTCGGTGTCGCCTCTTCCTCGAAGGTAAGGGCGATCTCGTCCCCGGTGATCTGCCGGTGCGTTTCGACTGTGGACATGGGGTTACTCCTCAAAAGTACCGAGCGTCATTCCGGGCCCTCGCGAAGTGCGCGCCCGGAATGACGACCTATCGCTATTTCACGTCCTGGATCCGCTCCCAGTCGGCCTTGCGGTAGCCGAAGGTCTCGAACGCGACGTTCTTCAGCACGGTGTCGCGGAACTCCTTCTTGTCGACGTCGGTCACGGTCAGGCCCTTCTCCTTGAAGAAGGCGACCAGCTTGGCTTCGTTCTGCTTGATCTCCTCGGTCGCCTTGGCGGCGGCTTCCTGCGCCACGTCCGTGAAGATCTTCTTGTCCTCGTCGCTGAGCTTCTTCCAGAGCGCGCCGGCCACTACCGTGTTGAGGTGATCGACGATGTGGCCGGTCAGCACGATGTGCTTCTGCACCTCGTAGAACTTTTTGGCCTCGATTGTGGTCAGCGGGTTCTCCTGGGCCTCGACCGTGCCGTTCTGGAGCGCGAGATAGACTTCCGCGAACGCGATCGGCGCAGTGTTGGCGCCACAGGCGCGCGGCATCGCCAGATAGGCCGGAACGTCGGGCACGCGCATCTTCAGGCCCTTGAGGTCGGCACAGGTCTTGATCGGCTTGTTCGACGAGGTCTGGCGCACGCCGTAATAGGTCACCGCGATGATGTGGTGGCCGCTCTTGTCCTCATAGCCCTTGGCGAGTTCCTTGAAGATGTCGCTCTTGGTGTAGGCGAGCAGATGATCGGCGTCGCGGAAGGTGTAGGGATAGTAGGTCACGCCGATCGGCTGAAAGCTCTTGGCCGCGAAGCTCGATCCGGAAATGATGATGTCGACCGAGCCGAGCGAGAGGCCCTGGTTGATGTCGGCTTCCTTGCCGAGCTGCGACGCCGGATAGACGTCGATCGCATAACGCCCGTTGGTGCGCTTTCCGATCTCCTGCGCAGCCCAGACCGAGGCGGTATGGAACGGCTCCGAAGTCTCATAGACATGAGCCCATTTGAGCTTGGTCTGCGCAATGCCGGCATTGGTCGTAGCAAACATGGCCGCGGCCGAGACCGCCAGCACCGTTGTGATCTTTTTCAACACTGATTTTTCCTCCATCTTCTAAGTCTGCTTCTTGTCCGCCCGCCCCGACCCGGATGCGGACCGCCCAATCTCATCGCCGCCGCGCGCTGCTGCTCGCAGCCCGTTTTTTCTTCGGCGCATGTTGCGGTTTTGACGGCTTTGCCGTCGATCGCGCCGCGCGCCCGGACGATGGTCTTGCCGCGTTCTCGGCGCCAAAGTTCTGCGCAAAGCGATCCTGGGATCGCGCAAGATGATCGCGCATCGCATCGCGCGCGGCTCCGGGATCATGCGCCACGATCGCATCGCGCACCGCGTGATGCTCGTCGAGCGCAGTGCGCCAGGTGCCGGGGCTCTCGAAATAATGCGCAAGCTGCGCGAAATAGGGATTGAGGCGCTGGTCGAACAGCTCGCCGACCACGCGCACCAGGACGGCATTGCCGAGGCTTCCAGCGATCGCGACGTGGAAGGCGCGGTCGTGGACCATCGAGGCTTCGCCGGGGTGTTCTACATTCTCCATCGCGACAAGGGACGCATCGATTCGGGCAATGTCGCCCTTCGTCGCCACGCGCGCGGCTTCTTCGGCGATGGCGCTCTCCAGGAATTCGCGGGCGCGCAGCAGCTCGAACGGGCCCTCGATGACGGAAGCAGGCGCGGGCGCCGCAACGGCGGCGGGCTCGATCACGTAGATGCCGGAGCCGACACGGATGCGGAGGCGGCCTTCGACCTCGAGCGCGATCAGGGCTTCGCGCACAGTCGGCCGCGATATCTTGAGCTGCTCGGCGAGCTCGCGCTCGGTCGGCAAGCGGCTGCCGACCGCGTATTCACCGCTGTCGATCAGGCTTCGCAGTTGATCGGCGACCTGGCGATAAAGCCGTCTTGCCTCCACAGCTTCCAGCGGCACACTGGTCCTCCCTGAAAGAGCCGCACCGGGTTGATCCCGGCGGCCCGCCAATTTTGGAAAATTGGTCTTACCAATTGACCGCAGCATTGACCGAGGACAGACGTCATGTCAAGCAGCGGCAAAGCAAGGGGAGATACGTCCATGCGCCTTGGTTCAACGCGCCTTGGCCGCGCCAACCTCGACCGGCTGCCACCTGGCATCCGCCGCCCGGCCTATGACCGTTCGCGGGTCACGCCCGGCATCGTGCATCTCGGCCTCGGCGCCTTTCATCGCGCCCATCAGGCGGTCGTCATCGACGATTGCCTTGCCGCCGGCGCGGCCTCGTGGGGCATCGTCGGCGCGAGCCTGCGCAGCCCTGACACGCGCGACGCCCTCGCCCCGCAGGACCATCTCTATACGGTTGCGGTCCGTGCGGCCGAAGGCACCCAGCACCGGGTGATCGGCGCGCTGCTCGACAGCGTGGTCGCGCGCGAGAGCCCAGCGCGGCTGATCGAGCGGATGGCCGATCCCGCCATTCGTATCGTCTCCCTCACCGTTACCGAAAAGGGCTATTGCCACACGCCGCAGACCGGCGATCTCGACGAGCGGCATCCTGATGTCGTGTACGATCTCAACAGTTTCGACGCGCCGCGTTCGGCGCCTGGCTTCATCGTTGCGGCACTGGCGCGGCGGCGAGCGCTGGGTGCCCCGCCCTTCACCGTGCTGAGCTGCGACAACCTCGCCGCCAATGGCCACACCGTGCAGCGGATCGTGACGCAGTTCGCAGCGCTGCGCTCGAAGGACCTCGGCAAGTGGATTACGGATACAGCGGCCTTCCCCTCGACCATGGTCGACCGCATCGTGCCGGAGACGACGGATAGCGACCGCGATACGGTTTCATCCGCGCTCGGCTTGCGCGACGCCTGGCCCGTCATGACCGAGCCGTTCACGCAATGGGTGGTCGAAGATCGCTTCACGGCGGGCCGGCCTGACCTTGCCGCCGCGGGCGTCGAGCTCGTCACTGATGTCAAGCCGTTCGAGCTGATGAAGCTGCGGCTGCTCAACGCCAGCCATTCCGCGCTCGCCTATCTCGGCTATCTCGCCGGCTACGAGACCATCGCCGACACCATGCTGGATCCGCATTTTGCGCGTTTTGCCGCGCAGGTGATGGAGGAGGCCGCGGTGACGCTGACAATGCCTGCCGGTGCCGATCTGGCCGCCTATCGCGCCTCGCTGCTCAAGCGCTTCGCAAATCCGGCGCTGCATCATCGTACCTGGCAGATCGCGATGGATGGCTCGCAAAAGCTGCCGCAGCGGCTGCTTGGCGCGATGCAGGATCGCCTGCTTAAGAATTTACCGGTCGCGACGCATGCGCTCGCGGTGGCCGGCTGGATGCGCTACGTCACCGGCCTCGACGAGCAGGGCCGCGCCATCGACGTGCGCGATCCGCTCGCCGCCGAGTTCGCTGGCTTGGCGCGCGAGGCAGGTCCCGTCGCCGAGCGATTGGCGCCCGCACTGCTCGGCGTCGGAAAAGTGTTCGGGCCGCTAGGTGCCGAGCCGCGCCTGCGCGAGGCCGTGACCGCGGCGCTTGGCCGTCTCTTTGAGGATGGCGCGCGGCGGGCGGTGGAGACGCACCTCTCCGCGTGACCACAAAGCAGGCATGCTGCACTGCGGTCCAGATCGAACAGAAAGCCGACGGAAGTCGCGCTTGATTTTTGCCTGTCATTGCCCCACCCGAGAGGCATGGCAAAGGACAGCAAGATCATCGCCGCCAACGCGGCCTTCTACGCCGCCTTTTCAACCGGCGACTTCGACGGTATGGAACAGATGTGGGCAGATGACGACGCCATTTCCTGCATCCATCCCGGCTGGCCGGCGATTATCGGGCGCGCCACGGTGATCGGAAGCTGGCGCGATATCCTGCAAAATCCGCAGCGGCCGCAGATCGTCTGCGCCGAACCGCAGGCCATCGTCGACGGCGACAGCGCGCGCGTGCTCTGCATCGAGATCGTTGACGGCACCGCTTTGGCTGCTGCCAACCATTTTCGGCGCGTCGGCGACGGATGGCGGCTGGTGCATCATCAGTCGAGCCCAATCGCGCAGATTGTCGAGCAGGCTGAGGATGATAGAACGAGCCACCGCGTCCACTGAACGCGGCCGGCCCGCAGGCACTTTCTACTGTGCATGGGGTTGTTTTTCAGTTTTTTTGTTCTGCGGCCTCATCCGAGCTCCGACAAATCATCCAGCACGACCCGCGCCGCGCTGAAATCGTCGTCCCGGAAGAACATGCTGCGGGTGATGAGCACGGGAATCTTCGCCCGCGAGGCCGCGATCAGGCCGTTGGCGGAATCCTCGATCGCGACGCAGTCGGACGCCTTGAGCTTCAGCCGCGCCAGGATTTCGAAATAGACGTCCGGCGCAGGTTTCTTGTGCTCCACATCATCCCCGGCCACGATCGCCTCAAAATCCGCGGACCAGCGCGTCCCCAGCGCCCGCGACAGCAGCGCATCGATGTTGCCGTGGGACGTCGTGGTCGCGATCGCGAGCCGCTGGCCGC
This sequence comes from Bradyrhizobium sp. LB14.3, assembly GCF_040547985.1. Classification (NCBI taxonomy): domain Bacteria; kingdom Pseudomonadati; phylum Pseudomonadota; class Alphaproteobacteria; order Hyphomicrobiales; family Nitrobacteraceae; genus Bradyrhizobium; species Bradyrhizobium sp. LB14.3. The sequence goes on along the minus strand of NZ_JBEPQT010000011.1, from coordinate 141,504 downwards.
GCGCCTTGGCAGCAATGAGGAGACCGGTCACGCCGGGCCGTAAGGGGCAGCAGCCGGTCTCGACCAGTTCGGCGTAATGCGCGGTCTTGATGCGGTGGAGTTCCGCGATGTTCGCGTCCGACAATGGCGCAGCAATCTTCAGCCGTCCATGGAAGACGCGAATGCGCTCCTTGCCACCGGTGACCCGCAGCAGGTCCTTGTAGACGGCCCGGTCCCACTGCCAGCCGAGACCGTGGCGAACGAAGGCATAATTGAAGGCCTGCCGATGCAGTTCCTCGGTTTCGGCCAAGGTGCCGTCGATATCGAAGATCAGCGCTGCGGCGCGCCGGATCAGCTCAGCGGCGTCACATGGCACTATGGCGGGCGCTTCTGCCTGCATGATCGATCCGTCCCTCCTGCCGCTGTGACAAGTGAGCATCGCCCGAGGCAGCGTGCGAGTAAAATTGCAATATCTTTTGCCGGACCCAAAAATCCCTTATGAGCGGAGACGCGCGCAACGGCGCGAACGGAACCAGCACGGCGGACACATGCGGCTCTTCATCCTTGGCCTTGGCTACAGCGCCGGGCATTTCGTCCGCAGGTTTGGCGGCACCTTCTCACATATCGCCGCCACCGTGCGCGATCCCGCGAAGCGAGATGACCCCGCCGGCATCGAGATGCATGCCTTTTCCGGCGACAGCCCCGCGCGCGAGACGGTCGAACGTATCGGCGACGCCGACGTCCTTCTCGTATCGATCCCGCCCGGCAGCGCTGGCGATCCCGCCATCGCCGCGTTCGGCGACGTGCTGGCGGCGGGCCGGCGCAAAGTCATCTATCTCTCGACCATCGGCGTGTATGGCGATCACGGCGGCGGATGGGTCGACGAGAGCACGCCGCCGCAGGCCATCCTCGACCGCACCCGTATGCGGGTCGCTGCCGAGCGGGCCTGGACGGACATAACGCGCGGCAACGCTGCAATCCTGCGGCTTGCGGGCATCTATGGCCCCGGCCGTAACGCGCTGGTGACGCTGCGCGCGGGAACGGCCCGGCGCATCATCAAGCCGGGACAATTGTTCAACCGCATCCATGTCGACGACATCGCAAGCACGATCACGGCCGCGGTTCATCACCCGAGCGGCGGCACCTGGAACGTCTGCGACGACGAGCCGGCGCCGCCGCAGGACGTGATCGCCCATGCGGCGAAGCTGATGAACGTTGCGCCGCCCCCCGAAGAGGCCTTCGAGACCGCCGGGATGTCGTCGATAGCGCGCAGCTTCTATGCCAGCAGCGCCCGTGTCTCCAACGCGAAATTGAAGCGCGAGCTCGGCGTCACACTTGCTTATCCGACCTACCGCCACGCTCTGGATGCGTTATGGCGCGCGGGAGAGGGACGATAGGGTTCCGGCATTCCCGGCGTCCCAGACATGCCCTGCCCGCGCTTGACTTCGCGCCGGTGCGGTCGTGATCTAACCACTCAGCGGGCCACTGCATAACGAGCCCGCGCTTGGGAGGATACAATGAAGACGATCGCCATGGTCGCGGCGGCTGCCGTCATCACGCTTGGTGCAGCGCGCGCCGCGCCGCTGCCCGAAGCCAGTCCCGACGACGCCGGCTTCTCGAAACAAGGCCTTGCGCGGCTCGACAATTTCTTCGCGCGTGAGATCGCCGCCAAGCGCGTCCCCGGCGCGGTCGTCGCGATCGCCCGTGACGGCAAGCTTGTGCACTACAAGGCCTATGGCATGCTGGATCCGGACAAGGGCACGCCGATGCCTGTTGACGCGATCTTCGCGCTGGCATCGATGACCAAGCCGATGGCCGCAGTCGCGGGCCTGACATTGATGGAGCAGGGCAAGCTGCCGCTCCAGGCCAAGCTGTCCGATTATTATCCTGGCTTTGCCGACATGAAGGTCGGCGTTCAGCAGGCCGACGGTTCATTGAAGCTCGAACCGCAGGCATCGCCGATTTTCATTCACGATCTCTACCGGCACACGTCCGGCCTGATGTATGGCGGCCGCCCGGACAGCTCAAGCATGCTTGCGCGACAATATCCTGAAGGCACCGCGCCGGCGATCGAAGGCAACACCCAGGCGTTCATCGATCGCATCACAAAGCTGCCGCTGGCGCATCAACCCTCGACCGAGTTCGAGTATGGTTTTTCGATCGACGTACTTGGTGCTGTGGTCGAGAAGGTGAGCGAGCAGAAGCTCGGCGACTATCTTGCCGCCAATGTCTGGCAACCGCTCGGCATGAAGGACGCGACCTTCCATCCGACCGACGCACAGCGCCCTCGCCTCGCCCGCCCGTTCGCCAACGATCCGCTGACCGGCAAGCCGCAAGCCATCAAGCTTTTGGACACGCCGACAAAATCCGACTGCGGCGGCGCCTGCTCGTTCGCAACCGTCGGCGACTACATCCGCTTCGGGCAGATGCTGCTCAACGGCGGCGAACTCGACGGCCAGCGCGTCCTCGGTCCCAAGACCGTGCATCACATGACGACCAATCATCTCGGCCCCGAGATCAAGAACAACGTGGCGAACATCGAGCCGCACCGCGCCGGCTTCGGCTTTGGCCTCGCGGTCGCTGTCCGCACCGGCGAAGGATTGTCGTCGGTCCCCGGCAATCCCGGCGAGTTCACGTGGAATGGCGCGTACGGGACACAGTTCTTCTGCGATCCCAAGGAGCGTCTCGTCGTGGTTGTCGGAACGGCGGCGCCAGGCGAGCTGCGAAAATTTTATCGCGAGCAGGTCCAGGACATCGTCTATGGCGCCATGGTGAAATGAGATCGGCACGCCGCATTGGAAAGAGGGCGGCCGATTGGATCGCCCTCTTGGATTGTTTGAGCATGATCTTGTCGGAAAACCGCTACACGCTTTTCCGGATCATGCTGCGACGTCAGCTCAGAACGCCGTATTTCTTGAACCAGGCCTGCGCCCGCTTCCAGGCATCTTCCGCGGCGTCCTTGCGGTAGCTGCCGCGGTAGTCGGCATGGAAGCCGTGCGGCGCTTCCGGATAGATCTTGAATTCGGCCGTCTTCTTGTTCTGCTCGAGCGCAGCCTTCATCTGCTCGACCTGGGTGACGGGAATGCCGGTATCGGCGCCACCATACAGGCCGAGCACCGGCGCCTTCATCTCGGGCGCCAGCTGCATCGGGCTCTTCGGCCACAGCGGATTGGGAGCATCGACCGGCGGACCGTAGAAGGCGACGCCAGCCTTGAGCGTGCCGTTGTGGGCGGCATATTCCCAGACGGTGCGTCCACCGCGGCAAAAGCCGATGATTCCGAGCTTCGCGGTGTCGCCGCCTTGCGATCCCGCCCACGCCACCGTCGCATCGAGATCGGACAGCAGCTCCGCGTCCGGCTTGGCATTGACGATCGGCAGCAGGTCCTTGATCTCGGCGATCTTGGTCAGATCGGTACCCTTGCGGAAGTAATAGTCAGGCGCGACTGCGAACGCGCCGAGCTTGGCGAGGCGCCGCGTCACGTCCTTGATGTATTCGTGCAAGCCGAAGATCTCCATCGCCACGATGATCACCGGCGCCTTTGTGTTGCCGGCCGGGCGGGCGAAATAGGCAGGCATCTCTGCGGAGCCGACCTTGATCTTGGCGTCGCCGGCCTGGAGACCGCTGGTGTCTGTCGTGATCGCCTCGGCGCGTACGGGCCCGGCCGCAAGCGTGTAGCCGGCGGCAACCGCCGCGGTGGCGCTCATGAATCCGCGCCGCGAGACCGGGGCGGCCTTGGTCAGCCCGACGACGTCGGATGTCATGGTGGTTTCAATGCTCATCGGCTCATCCCTTCCTGATGCCTGGCCCTGATCCCCAAGCGACGCATTCGCCGATAATTGCCGGCGAAACGCAAATCACCAGCCTGCGAGCACGCCGCTTTCAGGCCTTGCCCTGACGCTGCTTCCCCGGGGCAGTCTCGGGCATCAGACTCATCGCAACAAGTCCAACGATTGCCGCAAGCAGCAGGTACCAAGCCGGCGCCAGCGGATTGCCGGTGAGGTGGAGGAGCCAGGTGACCACGAGCTGCGCCGTGCCGCCGAAGCTGGCGATCGCGACCGCATAGACGGTCGCGAACACGCCACCGCGAATGTTCTGGGGCAGCGCCTCGACGAAGGTCGCGTAGAACGCAGTGAATGGCAGCGACCCGATGACCGACAGGACACCGAAACCGGCCAGGAGCGACAACGCGCCCGGCGCATGGACGATCCACAGGAAGGTCGGGTAGGTCAGCAGCAGCGTTGCGAGCTGCGGCCAGATCATCACCGGCTTGCGACCAAGACGATCTGCCAGCCAGCCCCCGACCAGTGCGCCGACAAACTGAATGCCGTTGCTGACCAGCGACACGGCGAAAGCCAGTGTGGACGACACATGCAACGTGTTCTGCGCATAGGTCGTCATGTACTGGGTGACGTAGGTCGAGATGGTGCCGCTTGCCAGGATCATCAGCGCAAGTCCGATGATGCCAAGGTGGCGCCTCGCCTGCGAAAGATGACTGACGTGTTCGACGGTGCGGGCACCGGCTTTGGCCTGCGGGATCGTCTCGGGCAGCGTTCGGCGCATCCAGAACCCGAACGGTATGCAGACCGCCCCGATCAGAAACGCCACCCGCCAGCCATAGGCGTCGAGCATTTCCGGCGCCATCGTCCGGCTCAGGATGACGCCGACGAGCGCGCCCGCGGTCGCGGCGATCTCCTGGCTCGCCGGCTGCCATGCCACCACCAGCGCCCGATGCTCGGGCGGGGCAATCTCGATCAGATAGGCGGTGGTCGGCCCAACCTCGCCGCCGAGGGCAAAGCCTTGCGTCATACGCGCCGCGATCACGATGATGGGCGCGGCAAGGCCGATCGCTTGATAGGACGGCGTGAGCGCGATGGTCAGGATCGATAGCCCCATGAGCGCGAAGCTCAGCAGCATGGCGGGGCGCCGGCCGATGCGGTCGGAATAGATCCCGAGCACGATTCCGCCGATCGGCCGCGTCACGAAGCCGGCGCCGAAGGTCGCCAGCGACAACATCAGGCTGCCGTACTCGCTTCCCGTCGGGAAGAAGGTATGGCCGATCTGGATGGCGAAGAAGCTGTAGGTGATGAAGTCGTAGAATTCGAGCATGTTGCCGACGGTGGCGGCCAATGCTGCGCGCTTGACGTTGAACGGCTTCGCTTGCTCGATCACAGACGATACTCTGGCATTCCCGGGCTCGATCGTATTTGGGACTTAACCGCCTGCCTGCATTGCGACGCAACATCCATTAACCGAAAACGGTGGTTCTCTCGCCTCCACTTTCCCTGCCACGAGTTGCAGCGCAACTGCTGCTCGCGCTATTCGAACCGCGTCGCCGCAACAAATGGGCTCTGCTGTGGTCGCAAGGGCACATCATGTTGCTCCCCGTCGTACGCTATCGGGATTTTGCAGGCGAATCGCAGTTTATTTGACTGAAATTTTCAGAACAGTTGAGCCAGGCGATTTACTCGAACTTTCTTCGTGACGCTCTAGTTCCACCGCCAGAAGTTCCGTCTCTCTCCGGAGCTTCATTATCAGCCACCCGGATTGCGCTGCCAGAAGCTCAATTGAATAAAGATTTATCCGACCTGGAATTGAAATGCATTTGGCTCGCGAAGCGATCGAATTATTGGGACAGATGGCCCGTATCCTGTGGTTCGAAGGCGCCAAGCATGGCCTGCGCGACCGCGAATGGATGGCGCTGCGTTTCCTCTCCCGCGCCAACCGGTTTTCCCGGACGCCCTCGGCGCTCGCGAGTTACGTTGGCACCACGCGCGGCACCGCCTCTTTCGTCATCGGCGAGCTCGAGCGGCTGGGCTACATCGAGCGCAAGCGCTCCGCCACGGACAAGCGCTCTGTGTTGCTGAGTGTGACGCAGCAGGGCAAGAAATTTCTCGTGCGCGACCCCATCAGCGTTCTGCTCGAGCCGATTGCCGTTCTCGACGACGAGGCCAAGACTCGCTTTCGCGATACGCTCCGGCATGTGCTCGATCAGGCCGATGCGGCCGAACAGCGGCACCATACCGACGTCTGCAAGCGCTGCATCTTCCTGCGCGAAGATCGCACCACGGACAGCAAGACGGCGGCCGAGTTCAGCTGCCGCCTGTTTCGCGCGCCGATCGCGGAGGCGGAGGTCGACCTGCTATGCACCAGCTTCGAGCACCACCGCCAATAGAAGGCGGCCCTCGATCAGGGCGTTGCCTTGCGTGACGAATAGATGACGCCCCCGCTGGACTCCACCACCAGACGTCCGTTCTCGTTTTTGATCTCCTCGATACGGCCAAGGCCCGGCACCTGCTGTCCCAGCACGGCCTCGACGACGCCGTTCGGGCCTTGCAGGATCGCAATCCCTTCATAGGCCTGGCGGACCGACCAGCCCTTGATGGTCTTGCGCGACGCCGACATGCGCTCGGACGGAGACACCGATCCCGTGACCTCGGGCGCCGCGACTGAAGCCATCATCGGCATTGGCTGTGTTTGTGAGGCAACGGGCGTCGGAGCCTGGGCCTGCGCCTGGGCGAGCTTGTCGAGCTTCACCGTCGAGGACGAGCTCACCCGCTCGATGCGATCCAGGTTCTCGCCAAAACGGCCGAAACGGTCATTGGTCGCCTTGCTCGATTGATCGACCGCCGTGCGCAGGCCGTCAAGATTGTCGGACACGCCCGACATCTGCTTGCGCAATTGCGCCACCGTCTCGCGCAGATTCCTGATCTCCGTATTGGCGGCGACATTGCTCTGGGCGGGCTGCGTGGTGAGATAGACGATCACGCCAGTGCAGGCGCAGACCACCACCATCGCTGCGACTGCCAATGTCGCGAGCGGCGCGACCCATGTCGGACGCGGCGGCGGCGGCTTGGCTACGATCACGGCCGGCTTGATCACGATCGGCGCAGGCTTGTGTATCGCCATCTTGTCGAGCCGCGCCTTGGCGCGAATGCGCTTCAGACCCTCGAGCGCCTCTTTCGCCAGAGTTTCATCACTCGCCGCTGCCGACACACGCCTGGTGGTCGCAGCAGGCTTGGCGGCTCCCGTCGCATTGTCCCCGGCATCGCGCGCCTCCGCAGCCGGCTTCGCCGCTGCGGAAACATTGGCGGTCGCGTTGGGGCGAGCTTGTCCATCGGACAACATGTGAGAATGCTCCGTTCGGTTCGACCTATCGAACGGTGACGTTATGTGCCGAAGCTTGCCTGAAACGTGCGCATCGAAATCTTTTCATCGCGCGCGAAGCGACGCAACTGAGTCAAACGCGTCATACACGTGGCGAGAGTGCGACTCGAAAGACACACCTCCGTCAAGATTTCGCCAAGCTGGAGTCGCCTTGCCATACATGAGTCGAATTGTCGCATGTGGAAACAGGGCGACGAGAGTCAATCCCGGGTTGAAAACCTCCCGATTTGCATGAACCGCGGCATCGCCCGAAAAGGCTGTATTCATACGGGGATGCGGAACTTTAGAACTGCCAAAGTGCAAAACTAGTTTTAATTCCAAATCAACTGATGCGATTGTACATACAAAGAAACAACTCGAAACAAAGCAACAGTATCAAGCACGCGTAGCAACCGCTTTGTTGCGCACGCTTGATCGGGAATCGGCAATTGTTACGGTCCTACTCAAGTGATTCTCGCCAGTTAGCGAGGAGAACGATACAGTACAGTAGCGTTCGGACGCGATAAGCACTTGGCGCAACTGTTCTAGGTCGCTTTCTCAATCCGCTCCGCGAGGTGATCCGTAAGACACCCGCCGGGCCTCACGCAGTAAGCGTTCAGTATCGAGTCGAAGTAGCAGGCCTGCGAGACGCAGGCACTGAAAGCGTAGGGCTGCCCGCGAATATGAAACCATAATAACGGTTCGCGGGAAGGAATGTCGTCAAACAGCACCGTTGCCGAGCCGGGCATCACAACAACGAACCGGCCGCAGCAAGTGCGAAACAGGGGCGAAAGACTGATGTATATTATCGTTGATGATCGCGAGAGCGTCACGAACAGCTATGTCGGAGGGCTCGTTCGCGAAGGTGTATCGTCGATCGGCTTCTCCTCCGGAGAGTTCTGGGACTGGCTGCAATCTGCGAGTGAACCGGACCTGGCTGCGGTGGACGCCTTCCTCCTCGGGGATTGCGACGCTCGCGGAAGCCTGCCGCGGGCGATGCGCAAGCGCTCCTCGGCTCCCATCATCGCCATGAGCGGCCAGAAGATGCTCAAGAACACGCTGGAGCTGTTCGAATCGGGCGTCGATGACGTCGTGCACGTGCCGATTCATCTCCGCGAGATCCTCGCTCGAACGGCCGCGATCGCGCGCCGCCGGGTCGGGGAACTGCCGAGGCCCTGCGAGACCAGGATCCAGGTCTTTTTCAACGGACGTGACCCCGAGATCGCGGGCCACGCCCTCACCCTGCCCCGACGCGAACTGCGCATCCTCGAATATATGGTCAGCAACCACGGCAAGTGGGTCACCAAGACGCAGATCTTCAACGCGGTCTACGGCATCTTCGAGGCGACCTTCGACGAGAGCGTGATCGAGAGCCACGTCAGCAAGCTGCGCAAGAAACTTCGCGACCGCCTCGGCTTCGATGCGATCGTGGCCCGGCGCTACGTCGGATACCGTCTCGACATCCCGGCAGGGGAGACCATCGACGTGCCGATGCAGGAACTCGACGAGGTCGGCATCCTCCTGAACAGGGCGCATGTCGCCCCAGCGGCGTATCCGGCCGGAAACTGATCGGCAGGGTACTGCCACGAAAACGACAACGGCCTCTGCGAACCAATTTCGCAGAGGCCGTTGTACTTTCAGCGGCGGAAACGCGGGAACAGATGCCTAGCTTCGCGACGCGAGGCGCCGCGACACCTAGGGCTTCTGCTGAAATTCTTCCTTCGACACGTAGTTGAAGTCCTCGACCAGGACATCCTGGACGACTTCGGCCTGCATCCGCTCATTGACGCGCTGCTTGATGGCCGTCGTGAGGATGGAGAGGTCGTAACGGGCGAGTTTCCTGAAATCGAGGCGGTCGTCGGCATAGATCCTGCGGAAGGCTTCGTCCACGACGAACGGCTCGGGCGGAACGTTGAGCTGGTGCATGGTCCGCGCCTCCACGGTGTAGACGAAGCGCGCGACGATGTAGCCCTGCACGTTGCCACCCTCGACCATGGGCACGCTCAGCGCCCGCGTCTTCTGATACTGCAGCCCGTCGAGATATTCGTCCTTCGCCGGCAGCAGGGTGCCGTTTTCCTTCCAATACGCGACGGCATAGCTCGTGCCCGCGGTGAGGATGCATACCCAGAGCCCGGCCAGCACCAGTCTGATCATCTTCCGTCCTGTGCTGCTCGACCGGTATAGGTGCCGTCCGACTCGGCATCCCTGATGGCCTTGACGATGATGGTCGCGACCTCGCGTACCGCGTCGTAGTGCATTTCGAGGAGAGAACGGTTTCGCTCAAGTTTCTCGCGCAACCGCTGGATCTCCTCGGTGATCTCGACCTCGCCGCCGAGATGCATTCGCGCCCGCATCAGGCGGACGAATTCCAGCATGCTCCGGCTCTTCCGGGCGCTGAACTCGTCGAAATCGATCTTCTTGCCCGTACCGAGCGCGACCGTCTCTTCCTCGACGATGCTTTCGAGCCGGCGGATCGCAGCCAGCAGGCCCCGCACCTCATCCGACCTCGCTGTATCCGCGCCTTCGTTCGCCACCTCGCCACCGACATTCGAGAGCAGCACGGGCAACAGCGCATCACCGGGCGCGGCTGCCGTCGTCATCGCCTCGGTGTCCACGACCGGCTGCTCCATCACCAGGGCCGCCGCGCCTTCATGTGCCTGCATAGGAAATTCACCCTTCAACTTCTGTCACCCATTCCCGGATCGTCATCCGGCCTTGCCCGTAACGTCCGGCCCGGCCGGATGCGCGGCGGCGAGCTGCTTGGCAATGCCAATGCCCTTGCCCTTTGCCAGCTGAGCACCAAGTTGCTCCGCCAGCATCGACTTCCAGACGCCACCGGCCGTCCCCTTGCCAAAGACCTCCTCCGACTCCTTCGGCAACATCGTCTCGACGAAGGTCTGGAGGATGAAAGCCTCGAACTTCCGGTACACCTCGCCGGATGCCGGCGCCTTGATCACCTGCACCGGCGCCCCGTTCACCGCACCCGACGGCGCTTCCGAAATCTTCGACGCGGATTGTTCTGCGGCGGCCGCCTTCGCCTTGCCGGCCTCCGCGTCCATCGTGGCGGCGAAATCCGCGTCCGATGATTTCAGCGCATCGAGCTTGGCGGTCGCCGCGCGCTGCGCTACCGGGTCGGCGGCATCGAGGACGTCGAGGACGAGGTCGGGTGTCGCTGTCACGATCATGTCTTGTTCCGGTTGGCTGGCCGTGGCGTCCACTCGCGCACGGTGAGACTTGTTCCCGTCGTCTCTTCGAGCGATTTCTTCTCGGCGTCGCGAAGCTTGTCCGCGAGCGCCGCCTTGGCGACCTGCTCGAACTGCTTCACACGGCGGCTCTCCGCGCGAACCTGGTCGAGCTGCTGCGAGGCCTGCGCCTGAATCGCGCGCGTGCCGACGCTGGTCCTGGTCAGGCGCCGCGCGATCGATTCGCTCGATGATCCCGCCGGCGGCTTGCCATCGTTCAGGGCTCCGACCAGCCATTCCTGCTCGTCCTGCAAGCTGCGCTCCTGCTGCCGCAGATGCGCGAGCTGCCACTCGGAGAGCCGGAGCTGGAGCTTCACGAGCGAGACCAACCGGCCGAGCTTGTCCGCGCGCGAGGTCATGACCGATCACTCCGCCAGCCATGACGAGACGCCGAGCATGAATTGCGTCAAGAGCTCGTCGCTGGTGAGGTAGAGCAGCAGGAAGCCGCCGAACAGCACGAACGGCACCGAGATGAAATAGACCGGAATCGCCGGCGTCAGCTTGTTGACCAGGCCGACCGCCAGGTTGACGATGACCGAATAGACGATGAAAGGGCTGGTGATCCGCAGCGTCAGGACGAATGCTTCCGACAGCCGGCCGACGAGCAGCTCCAGCGCCATGCCGCCGCCGAACTTATCGCCGGGATGCCAGACGTCGTAGGAGTTCATCAACCCGCGCAGGACCTGCCAGTGCTGGTCGGTTATGAAGAACAGCGTGATGACGGCCGTCATGATCAGCGGCACCAGAGCCGGCGCCGGATCAGTGTCGCCGATCGGCGTCCCCGGGATGTTGCTCAGCCCGATGGCACTCGCCATCACAGTGGCCATGGTCTGGAGTGCGAGGAAGAACACGCGGCCGCCGAGCCCGATGACGCTGCCGACCACGAGCTCGGAGCAGATCAGCAGCGCGAGCGTCAGCGGTGCCGCATTGTCCGTGAGAGGTTTCAGGACAGCGACCAGGATCGGCGTCAGCGCAAACGTCGTGACGAGCGCGACGAACAAGCGGACCTGGGCCGGGACGTTGACGCTGGAATAGCCCGGCACCAGCATCAGGCAGGCACCGATGCGGCAGAACACGATGAACGTCACCAGCACGCTGTCGGCAAGGCCGCTGATCACGATATGGCTCCGAGTGCTCTGATCTCGGTGCTGCGCGCGACTTCGACATGCGACAGGATTGGCAGTGTCGGAAATACCCGTTCCAGGATCATCCGGACGTAGGGACGGGCTTCGGGGGTCACCGCCAGCACGACGCTGGTGCCGTTCTCGGTGAACTTGCGGATCGCGGCGCTGGCTTCGGTCGCAAACTGCTCGATCAGGCGCGGATCGGCGTCGAATTCGACGACATCGCCCTTGGCGTCGCGCTTCAGGCTCTGGTGGAACGCCAGGTCCCAACGGTTGCCGAGACGGACCACGTTGAGCACGCCGTTGTCGGACAGGTCGCCGCAGATCTGCTGGGCCAGGCGCGTACGCACATGCTCCGCTACCTGCTCGGAGCGCCGCACATGGGGCGCGATCTCGGCGATGGCCTCAAGGATCAGATGGAGGTTGCGTATCGACACGCGCTCGGCCAGCAGGATCTTCAGGATTGCCAGCAGTCCCGAGTACGATATCTGCGACGGGCAGAGATCCTCGACCAAGCGCTTGTATTCGGGATCGAGCCGGTCGAGCAGGCCGCGCATGTCCTTGTAGGACAGGAGCTGGGCGAGGTTGGCCCTGATCACTTCGCTCAGATGCGTGAGCAGCACCGACAGATTGTCGACCGGCTTGCAGCCCTGACGCTTGACCTCGTCGGTGAAAGCGTCCGTCACCCACAGCGCTTTCATGCCGAAGGCCGGCTCGATCACCTCTTCGCCGGGGACGTCGGGCTTGCCGTCCTTGTCGACGAGCACCAGCACCTCGCCGAGCCTGAGCTCGCCCTGGGAGACGCGGGTGTCGTGGATCCGGATCTGATATCCCTTGGGATCGATCGACAGATTGTCGGTGAGCTTGATCTCGGGAACGACGAAGCCGTACTGCTTGGCGAACTTCTTGCGGATCTTGGCCACGCGGTGTGCGAGCTCGGTACGCGAGCCCAGCAGATGGACCGACAGGTGGCCGCCGAGCGCCAGCTCGATCTCCGCGGTCTTGAGCGATTCCTTGACGGATTCCTTGGCCTCGACCTGGGCGCGTTCGTCGGCCTTGCGCGCATCGTCCTTCTGCTTCAGGGCCGCCTGCCGCCTCGGCAGCGAGTATCCGACGAAGGCCATGGCGCCGCCGAGCAGCAAGAAGGGCGCCATCGGCAACCCCGGCATCAAGGCAAGCACGAACATCATCAGCGCGGCGGCCGACACCGCGCGCGGATAGCCGCCGAGCTGGCGCAACACTGCCTGCTCCGCCGACCCCCTGGTGCCGCCCTTGGAGACCAGCAGGCCCGCCGATAGCGACACGATGAGGGCCGGCATTTGCGTTACCAGACCGTCGCCCACGGAGAGTTTTGTGTAGACGTCGGCGGCACGGGACAGCGTGAGGCCGTGATGGGTGACGCCGATGATGATGCCGCCGAAAATGTTGATCGCGGTGATGATCAGGCCGGCGATGGCGTCGCCGCGGACGAATTTCGAGGCACCGTCCATGGCGCCGAAGAACGCGCTCTCCTCTTCCAGCTCGCGGCGCCGGCGCTGGGCTTCCTTGTCGTCGATCAGCCCTGCGGACAGGTCCGCGTCGATCGCCATCTGCTTGCCGGGGATGGCGTCCAGGGTGAAGCGGGCGCCGACTTCGGCGATACGCGTCGCGCCCTTGGTGATCACGACGAAGTTTACCGTGACCAGAATCGCGAAGATGATCAGGCCGATGACGAAGTCGCCGCCCATGACGAACTTCGAGAAGCCGGCAACGACGTGGCCCGCGGCGTTTTCCCCCTCCCCGCCGCGCGACAGGATCAGACGAGTCGTCGCGACGTTCAGCGCCAGCCGCAGGATCGTGGCGATCAGCAGCACGGTCGGGAAAGCCGAGAAATCGAGCGGCCGCTGGATCCACAGCGCGACCATCAGGATCAGCGCCGACAGTGCGATCGAGAAGGCGAGGCCGAGATCGATCAGGATCGGCGGGATAGGCAGGAACAGGATCGTGAGCATGGCCACGATACCGCCTGCGAAAAAGGCGTCGGCGCCCAATCGTCGCGGGGTCGGCAGGCTGGCAGCTAACGTATCGGACATGGGTCACCGGCAGAGGATCCGGCCCGTAATCTGCCGTGCAAAGCTTACGCGGGGGTGGTGGCAGGAGATGGCCAGGGGTGCCCGGGCCGCCCGGATCAGAAGCCGCGCTCGATATGCGAATAGACCATCTCGGTGAAGGTGGAGAGATGGGCTCCGATGAAGGAGCCGGAGACGGCAACGACCAAGAGAATGACGATGATCTTCGGAACGAAGGTCAGCGTCACCTCCTGGATCTGGGTCAGAGCCTGGATCAGCGCAATGAGGGTGCCGACCAGCATCGCGGCGCCAACGGCAGGCCCGGAGGCGACGATGATGGTCCAGATCGCCGCCTGGACGATGTCGAGAGCGTCCCGTTCGTTCATGACTGGCTGATCGTGAGACCCGGGCCGACCGCGACTTTCGTGCCGTCCTCGAGCGTCGCGACGGAGCCGTCAGTGTTGATGGAAATCGAAGCGACCTTGCCGCTGAAAGTCGCTCCGGTCGAGTCCGTGAAGCTGACGGTCTTTCCGATCAGCCCGTCTGCCTGCGACAGCGATTGCGAAGATAGCAAAGAGTCGAGCTTGGTATTGGTCTGCATCGCCTGCTCGACCGACGAGAGCTGCGCAAACTGGCTCATATATTGCGAGGTATCCATCGGATTGGTCGGATCCTGGTTCTTCATCTCTGCGATGAGGAGCTGAAGGAACGTGTTGTAGTCGACGCCGGTGCTCGACTTCGACGTGGTTGAGCTGGTCGAACTGGACTTGCTGGTGCTATCGGTCGCGCTGGTGACGTTCATGTGACTCTCCGCTGTCAGGCAGCCTCGAATGGGGAATCGATCGTGGCGCCGGCCAGGATGGCCTGCTCCACCGGAAACAGCGCCCGGATCCGCTTGAGCGCTTCGAAGTAACGGGTTGCTCCGACCAGTTCGTCGACCGCGCCAAGTCCGAGCAGCATCTCGTGGCTCTCGCACACCGCGATCAGGGCTGCGTGATGCTGCCCGTAAAGCGCCGAAGCATCCCGGACGTCGGTCGGATTCATCAGCATCAGCTGGACGATGAAATAGAGCTGCCGCAGCGCCGTGGTGGCCTCGGAGGCCTGCATGATCTGCCCTTCGAGCAGGAACATCACGTCGTTGACAAGCTCGACGGAGACCTTGCGGTCCACACGCAGCACCGCGCCGTTGATGTAGACCCGTTCGCCCGCCCGCAAGGATATCTTCATCAAAGAGCGTCTCGGATCAAGCGGTTGATTTCGATGAGCTGCATCACGTCGTTCGACCTCTCTTCGCGAAGGCGGTCGGCTTCCTTGACGACCCACAGGCCGATGGAGATGATGTCGGCGCGCAGCTTGTCCGGAAGTCCGTTTTCCGGATGCGCGAGATCCTCGATGAAGATCGTCCACAGCCGCCGCACATAGAGCAGGCTCTCGACCAGATCCTCGATGCTGAAGCGGTCTTTCTGGATCCGCTCGAGCCGGTCGATGCCGAGGCTGAGCGCCTGCCGCTCGCGGCCCCGCGCTTCATATCCGCTCTCGTCGACGACCGCTTCATAGGCTTCAAACGTCATCAGGACAACTCTGCCTTACAAAGGAGGCTTCTCAAAAGTACTTGGCTCAGAGGTAGTTGATGAGGCTGATCTGCTGGAGCTGCGATGTCAGCGCCAGCGCTGTCTTGATCTGGGTTTGCAGCGTATTGACCCGGACCGAGGCCTCGGTCGGGTCGACCGCCTCCATCTTGACGATCTGGTTGTTGAGGATGTCCTGCTGCAGCTTCAGCCTATCGGTCGCGCCGGTGATCCGCTGCTGGACCGTGCCGATGTTGCCGCCGAGGGTAGCAAGGTCACTGATGGCGTTTCCGACAAGGCCGATAGCCTTGTCCACGACGACCTGGAACGTCGCTTGGTCCAGGTTCACGTTCCCGAGATCCGCCATCATGGTGTAGGCCTCGGCGAGCTTGCGGAAGCCTGGCTGATTGGCGCTGACGGAGGTATCGGCGATCTCGGTCGTGGAGATACGGCTTTGCATGACCTGGTCGGTAGCCGACGACCAGTTGGTGTCCCAGGCCGGGCTCGCGAACTCGGCATCGAAGGTGGTGTCGAGGAAGGTCTGCATCTGGGCCGGGGTGATGCTGCTCACGCTGGCCGAAGACTGGGCAAAGCCGAAAGTCGCGAGGAAATCCGCATCGACCTGGTTCTTGCTGGCCGAGCCCGCGGTGTAGGCCGTAATCGGCGTGTTCTGCGTGTTGATGCCCGAGAAAAGAGACGAACCGTTATAGGAGACGTTCAGCGCGCCAATCAGATCCTGGAGGTTGGAGGACGCGGGCGGCAGGATGATCCGCCCGCCGCCGTCGGTACTGCGGGCCGCGATCAGGTCCTTGAGGAAGTCCGTTGCGGTCGAACCAAGCTGGCTGATCCGGCTCTGCGTTATGTCCAGGCGTCCCAAGACCAGCCCGTTGGTATCGACGAGCTGATCGGCGAAGCTCAGGTCCGCTCGCAGGGTGACGTCGCTTCCCGTCGTGGCACCAAGCTCGAGGCCAACGTCGGCAAAGCGGCCGGTGGTGGCTTCCTTCGAAGCTTTGGCGAGCGCGGCCTGATTGTTGGTAACCGAGGACCTCAGCGACGAAGACAGCATCAAAGTCGAGATGTAGTTCGCGCTCATCATGACTTAATTCCCCACAGCAGCCAGCAGGCTCTGCAACATCTCGTCGACGGTGGAAATGATCTTCGACGAGGCCGAATAGGTCCGCTCGACCTGGAGCATCAGCGACATCTCGTCGTCCATGTTGACGCCGTTGACGTTGGACAGCGCCGCGGTGCTACGGTCGAGCAGCGTGTTCTGGTAGGTGACGTTGTCGTTCGCGGCCGTGCGCTGGCTTTCGATCCAGCTCGCCGAGGACGACGCGAAGTCGATCAAGCTGCCGTTCGGCTTGCCTTGCGTGGTTGCATCGAACGGCTGCGACGCATCCATGTTGCCGATGAGCTGCTGCAGCCGGGTCGAGTAGCCGGCGTTGCCGGCGGTGTTGTATTGATATGCGGCGTTGCCGCTGATCGCGCCGTCGCGCAGCAGATTGGGGTTGCCGCCCTGAACAGGGTCGACCGAAGCGGCCACACTGATCAAGCCGGCCAAGCCGACCGAGACGGTGGCGCTCGCCGGCATCGCCGGCGCACCCGGATAGGTGAACAGGCCGGGGACGTCCGGCAGCGCGGCGCCGGACTGGTCGACTTCCTTGAAGGCGTCGACCAGGCCGCGTGCGACTTCGTCAAGCTGGCTCTGATACGTGACCGTGGCGTTGTCACGCAACTCGGCGAGGCCGGCGAGCTTGCCGGACTTGAGCGGCATGACGGAATTCGCGCCGGTCACGGGTACGCCGTCGATGTAGACGGCATTGCCCGTCGTGCCAGCAGTGTAGGCGTTGGTCGGGGAAAAACTCACCGCGCGCGCCGTCTTGTCGAACAGAACGACACCGCTATCGGCATAGAGCGCCGCGTCGCCGTTGGGACGGATCGACATCGTGACGCCGAGTTCTTGCGACAGTTTCGAGACGATGCTGTCGCGCTGGTCGAGGTAGTCGGTGACGTCGTCGCCGGAGATCGTACCCTTCACGATCGCGGTGTTCACGCTCTGGAACTGGGAGAGCAACTGATTGATGTTCTGAACCGACGTATTCATGTCGGCATCCGCGCCCTCACGGACCGACTGCACGGTTTGGGTCGCCTGGTTTAGCGCCGTCGCCATGTCCTTGGCGGACGCGACCGCCGCCTGCGCCAGCGTGGTGTTGTCCGGGGCGTTGGCATATTGCTGGAGCGCCTTCTTCAGCGCATTGAGCTGCGCCGTCGGCGACTGGTCGAGCTCCGGATCGTCGACCGTCGAGGCCGCGATCTTCTGGAGACCGTCATAGATCGCGCTCTGCTTGGTAGACGACGAAGTCGCGGTCAGGACGTTGGTGTACAAGCCGCTGCTGGCGGCGCGCTGGATCGCCGCGACGTAGACGCCAGCACCGGGGTGATTGTCCAGTACGGTGAGCTTGCGCGAATAGCCGGTGGCGGTGGCCCCGGCGATGTTACGCGAGATGACCGACGACTGGATGCCCGACGTCATCAGCGAGGAGCGGGCGGATTCGAGAGCGGCGGTAAGGTTCATGATCTGCTCTTGCCGGGATCGAGCGCTGAGAGACTCAGCGCTTCAGGTTGACGACGACATCCAGCAAGTCGGCGCCGGTCTGGAACGATTTCGAGTTCGCAGTGAAGCCGCGCTGCGCCTCGATCATCGCAGTCAACTCGTCCGCCAGATCGACGTTCGAGTCTTCCAGAGCGCCCGACTGGATGGTGCCGAGCCCGCCCTGGCCGGCGAGGCCGACCTGCACGTTTCCGGAATCCAGGTTCGGTGAATAGACGTTGCCGACTTCGGGCGTCAGATGGTCCGGGCTCGGAACGTTCGCGAGCGCGATCTGGAAGCTCGGCAGCTCGGTGCCGTTCTTGAGCACCGCGGTGACCACGCCCTTGTCGTCGATGTTCACCTTCTCCACCGCGGACGGGGCGTTGCCGTCGACCGTCGCCTTGAAGTCGAAGCTGGAAGCGACCTGGGTCATGGCCGACAGATCCATGTTGAAGGACGAGCCGCCCGGGATGGTCACGGTGAGCGAGGTCGGGCTTGCGGCGGTGAGCTTGCCTTTGCCGGTCGCGGTGACATCGAAGGTGAAGGTATTGAGACCACCCGCGAGCGCCGTGCCGGTGGAAGAATCGTAGAGCTGGATCTGCCAGGTGTTCGCGGCGGTCTTCGCAGCATAGACGTCGACCGTCACCGCGTTGCCGATGTTGTCGTAAGTGACGACCGAGGTCTTCGACGTGTAAGCGCCGGGACCGGGCGGACCCGCGATGATCGCAGCGCTCGGATCGAGATTGGCATCGACAGTTGCCTTGGTCGAAGGCGACGCCTGGAGCGCCATCTGGTTGACGTTGATGACCTGGAGGCCGCCGAAGCCATTGGCGGCGACGGTGGGCGTCGCACCGTTCGCGATGTTGTAGCCCATCAGCTGGAAGCCGGCGGAGTTGACGAGATTGCCCGTGCTGTCGGGCACGAACGCGCCGGCGCGCGTCAGAAAATTGTTGCCGTTCGGATCCCGCACGACGAAGAAGCCGTTGCCCTGCACCGCGAGGTCCGTCGCCGAGGTCGTGAACTGGTAATTGCCGGCATCGCTGATGGCGTAGCGGACCGTGGTCTCGACCGCGCCGGAATCGTAATTGCCCGAGCCGCTCTTCAGGATCAGCGATGAGAATTCGGTCGAAGCCCGCTTGTAGCCGGTGGTGTTGACGTTGGCGATGTTGTCCGACACCGTCGACAGCTTGTTGGACTGCGCGTTCATCCCGGAAACACCGGTGCGCATAACACCATACAGGCTCATGAATTGGGCTCCTTCGGTAGGTTGCAGTTACAATGGTGGTTGTTGCTTGCGCGGGGCTGATGGTGCGGAACGATGCACAACTTTGACGTCGTCCCTTCAGGTCGTTTTGGGCTGACAGAACGAGCGCGCCTTGTCGGTCCACGCGCCGAAGCCGCTCGAGACGAGATGAGCGACGATGTGACAGACGTAGCGCTTCTGCGCCGGCTGGTTGTTGGGGCCTGCATTGTAGCGGGCGACCGCCATGGTCCAGCTGCCCTCGCGTTGCTTCAGCTCCTTCAGGAAGCGCGCGGCGTAATCGACGTTCTTGGCAGGATCGAACATCGCCCGCACCGAGGTGAACTTGTCGCCGTGAAAGTGATGGTTGATCTGCATGCAACCGAGGTCGATCAGCTTGATCCCCTTGCTGCGCATGGATTCGAAATTCGCGATCGCGTCGTTCATGTCCTTGGCGAACACGGTCTGTCCTTCGGCGCCGAGCGCGTAGGGATAAAGCGCGCCGCGCCGCCCGGTCTCGGTCAGGCCGACGGCATAGAGAATGCCGAGCGGAATTCCGTGCTGCTGGGACGCACGCGCCATCTCGCGCTCGCAGGGGCGCGAATTGTCGGTCGCCGCGGCCGCGGCGCCGGCGTTACAGATAAACAGGGCCGCGACGAATCTGCGGCGCCACGTCCTGGTCATGACGCGTCTCCTGGTTGAACTGGCGCTCCTGTCGGGCCTGTTTCGCGCCGCCGTCCGACTGTCCCGACGAATTTCTCGCGCCGTCGAACGTGCCTTGCGACTGCGACGATGGCTGTTGCTGGCCCGAGAGCTGCGGCTGCGACTGACCGGAGCCGCTCTGGAATCCATCCAACGAGCCGTGCTGGACGGGCGCAACGTCGGCCACGTAGCCCGCCGACTGCATGAGCTCGCGGATCGAGTCGCGCTGCTGGTCAAGCATCTGGCTCGTATCCTTGCGCTCGGCGGCGAGGTGGACGGACACCTCGTTCCCAACGAGACGAAGGCGCACGGTGACGTTCCCGAGAGTAGGCGGTTCGAGGTTGATGGTCAGGATCTTGAGCGGCTGGTCCGGCGCATTGGCTTGGGACGCTGCAAGATCTGGAGCTGCGGACGCCGTCGGCGCCGGAGATTCCTTCAGCTCGGCGACGACGGCATTGGCAACCTGTTGCGGAGCGTTGAACTGCGCCGGGGGCAGATGGGTCTCCTGCTGGACTACGGTGACCTTGGTCGTCTCGGGCAATGCGTCCCGCGCCGAGGCCTTGGCAGCACGCTCGACATTGGCCGCAACGGCCTCGAAGTCAGGTGCCGTTGCCCTCGGCGATGGCTCGCCGTCTTGCGTCGATGTCGCCTGGGCGGCGGCCGTCGCGTGGGGAGCCGCGGCCTGCGAGTGCGCGGCGATCGGAGCCACAGCAGATGGGCCGGGATCGGCTGTCATCGTCTTCGACATGCCCATGGCCTGAACTTCGCGCTTCGTCGTGGCAGACCGCCCGTCGCGCCCGGACGCATCGTTCTTGTCGCCCGCCGGTGCTTGCATCTGTGGCTGCACGACCGGTCCGGCGGCGATCTCCTGTCCGACGATCACCGCAATGCTCGATTGGTTCTGGACGTCGGCCTGCCCGGTATGGTCGACAGGGACATGTTTCCCGGACGATTTGTCGGTCTTCTTGTCGGAAGATTTCTCGGTGGGCCTCGCGGTGAATCCGGGGTCCTCGGCCGCCGCGGGGCCTTCGTGCACCGTGTCGTCCTTCGACCTGTCCTTTTCACTCTGGTGCGCCAGGCGCGTCCGCAGTGTTCCGGCTTTCACGGCCGTGTCGCTGCCCTCGTCGTTGAGCGCCCGCTTCGCGAGATTCGAGACGGTGTGCAGCAGATCGTTGAACGACGTGTCCGGCTGCGCTTTCGCCCCGGCGCTCTTGCCGGCGCGAGATGTGCCCCGCATGCTGAGGCTTTCGGCGAGGCCCGAAAAGACCTGTCCGGAGGTTCCACTGAGCTTCGTCATGGACGGCGATCCCTGGTGAGGAGCTCGAGTTCGCCGAGCTGCTTCTGTGCGCGCGCAAGCGTTGCGGTCGACGACGCGAGATCGATACGCGCCGGCGTGACCGGAGGCTTGTCGGCTGCGGCGGCGGATGCGCCGGCGAACGGCTTGCGAACGTCGAGTGCGAGCTGCACCGTTGCATTGAGCAAGGGAATGTCGCGCTCGGGCAGCTTCGACCGGTCGAGCGCCTTCAACTCGGCAAGACCACCGTCATATTCGTCGGTGAGCGCCCGCGACACGCCGCGGAACAAATGCGCCCGTTCGCGATCCGCCGAGGCATCGGCACTGAGCGTCAGCGCGCGCTCGCCGGCAAGCCGGGTTACGGCGAGCCCTCCGCGCACCATCGCGGTGCGTGCGATCACGAGATAGAGCTTGAGCCGGCTCGCGCGGTCGATCTGCTCCAGCAAAGTGATGATCCGCCCAAACCGGCGCTCGTCGAGCGCGAGGCTCGATTGCGTCAGGCCCGTGGAAAAGCGCTGCCAGAAGTCGCCGGCATAGACCGAGTTGCCGTAGTGGCGGATATAGGCCAGCGTCAAGAACTCGAACTTGTCGAAATCCTCGGCTTGCCCGACCAGCAGGATCTCGCGCCGCAGCGCGGCCTCCTCCACCAATGTGCCCGGCGAGAGTAGGCGCGCGTCATCCAGACGCTCGATCGCGAGCGTTGCTTCGGCGCGTGCGAACAACGCGCCCTGGACCAGCGCGACCTGTCCGCCCAGGCCCGACGGAATCGTCCGGGGCTTGACGTCCTTGAGCAGCTCGCGCGCTTCGTCCTGACGGCCCTCGACATAGGCGAGTGCGCCATCGAACAGCCGTCCGTCGACGTTCAGCTTGTCGCGCGGCAACTTGCGGACGATTTGCGGCCCGCCGCCGCTGAGCAGGTAGATGACGACGGCTTGGCCGTTCTGCGGGTTGCTCCACACGCCCGGATCGGCGGCGAGAAATTTTTCGCCGATCTGCCGGATCAACGCGATGTGGTTGCCATGCGCCGCGGTATCGCCGTTGGCGATGCCGTCCTGCACGGCCTGCAATGCGCGAACGAGTTCATATGGCTCGCCCGATATCGATGCCGCCAGGGTCGGTGTCGGTGCCGGCTCGGCAAATGCGCCTGCCGCCGTGAACGGCAGCAGCATCAGCAACGCGGCGCGGAGCAGAGACCTGTTCAAGGACGCTTCTCCCGGACCAGGATCTCGATCCGGCGATTCTGCGCGGCCGCCGGATCGTTTTGGAGTTTCGGCCGTCGATCGGCATAACCCTCGACGTGCTCGATGCGCTGCGCATCGACGCCGGAGCGGACCAGCATGTAGTAGGCCATCTGCGCACGGGCCGTCGACAGCCGCCAATTGTCGTAGGTCTCCGAACGGTACGGCCGATTGTCGGTGTGGCCGCGGACGATGATCATGCCGAGACGCTTCGTCAGCAGCGGACCGATCTTGTCGATCACACGGATGAGCTCGGGCCGCGGTTCAGCCGAGCCGCGCGCGAACATGCCGAAGTTCGCGTCGTCGGTCAGGCTGATCAGCAGGCCTTCCTCGACCTGACGCACCTCAGCCACCGGTCCCGCGCCGGCCTTGACGTCCGACAGCGCCTCCGCGATCGCCGACTGAAGCTGCTTGACCGTCGGTTGCTGCGTCTGAGCCGCGTCGCGCGGCTCGGATTCCTTCGTCGTATCGTTGGGACGCGACTGCGCGGCGGCGTTGGCTTGAATGCCGGCCTGGGCGCGCGGCTGCGCGCTCCCTTCGCGTGAAGACGGCGAGGGCGCGGGCCCCGGCGGCAGCAGGGGCGACAGGCTTGCGGACGACGCATCGGCGTTCGGACCCACGCTTCCGGCGGCATCGTCCTGCTTGGCCCGGCGCGCCTGCGGCTCGCCCGGGCCGGACGCTGTGTCGCGCGCGGACGCATTCGGCTTGGGCTCGCTCTCCATGATGCGATCGGCATCCTTGGATGCCTGTGGCGCAAGCTTCCAATAACCGGGATCGAAGGGATCGCGGTAGGCGTCGCCTCCCTTGAGTCCGTCCTCTTCGGCGGATGTCAGAGCGCCGGCGCGCCGCTGGCCCGAGGCCTGGTTTGCGCTGCTGGCGATCTCGGCGAGCGTCGTATAGGGATCGCGGAACAGGACCTTCTCCTCGTAGAAGGGCGGCTTCTCGGCCGTCGGAGAGTCACCGCGACGTTCCTCGCTCGGTCCTGCCGGCTGACGCCGGCCGTCCTGGCCTTCGAACGACGACGGCTCTTTCTTGGAGAGGTCCTTGAGGCCTTTCGGGGCAGGCGCGTTCTCCGCGAGCATGATCGGATTGAAATAGCTCGCGACCACCTGCTTCTGATCCTGGTTGAGTGCATTGATCAGCCACATGACCAGGAAGAACGCCATCATCGCGGTCATGAAGTCCGCATAGGCGATCTTCCAGACGCCGCCGTGCGGCTTCTCGTCGTCGAAGGCGCTCCGCCGGCGGATGATGACGAGCTCTGATTTGACCTCATTCATGACGGGCTACCGGCGCGCCTCTTTCAGGCGTTCGCTCCAGGCCGTGATCTGCGTCTCGATCACGGTCTGGTCGGCTACGACGCGGACCTCGAAAGTATCGGCGGCCTCGTACTCGATGCCCGTTCGCCGGGCCGTCTGGAGTTGGGTCTTCACCAGGTCGAGCAGTTCGCTCGGGCCGGTGACCTTGAACACCGGCACCGGCGAATTGCCGGTCAGTGCCGCAATCTGCTCGACCAGCGACCCGATCGCCTTGTCGCGGACCGCATCGGCGAGAAACGGCAGCAATATCCGCGCAACAGAGCTCGCGATGTTGGTCTCGATCTCGCGGCAAGCCGCCTCGAAGCCGCTGACGATCGTGACCGCCTGCTGGTCGGACCACTTGGCCCGCTCCTCGCCGAGCCGGATCGCGCTGCGCACGCGTTCCTCGGCGATCCTGGCGTCGCTCTCCGCTACGCCGGCCGCGTGGCCGCGCCGATAGGCATCGTCCAGGAGATTGACCGCCGGAGCTTCCGTCTTCGGCGCCGGAGGCGGCGACTGAAGCAGCGGCTGCGGCTGCAAATGGGCCTGGGGCTGCGGCTGAGGCTCGCGCCGAACCTCCCTCGGCCTTGTCAGCACATCCTGGATCTTGGGCGGCGGCGGAAGCGGCGGCGATTTGGCTCGCCCGTTCGCGTCGAACTGCGTCAGGAGTTTTCCGATTGCCGCGTTCATGCCGCCTCCTCGCGCCGCATCCAGTCTTTAAGGATCGCCGCCGCCTGCATCTGATCGAGACGGACGATCTGCTCGAGCCGCTTCTGCGGCGTTCGCTGCATCTTGCCTTCGAGATCTTCGACCAAATTGAGCTCGGTCTCCTCGCTATCCGCCAATGCAAGAGCGCCGGCGGCTGCCTCGAGTTGGGCAGCTTCCGCCGCCTCGGTCTGCTCCTGCGCCGCGCGATGGGTCAGGATGCCGTTGACCGCGGGCCGAAGTCCGAACCACACCAGCATCGAGGCTACGGCCAGGATCGTGACTGCGTTGATGACACTGCCGAGCTGCTTGTTGATCATCTCGACGAAGCTGATCGGCGGCACCGGCGCCAGTTCGCGCGAGCCTTCGATGAAATCGACGGCCGTCACCTGGATCTGGTCGCCCCGCGCCTTGTCCAGCCCACCGGCCGTGGCTGCGAGCTGGCTGATCTCGGCAAGCTTGCTGTCGACGATGGCCTGGTTGCTCTTGTCGCCGAGGTCGGCGACGAGCCGCCCGCGATTGATCAGGACGGCGATGAAGAGTTTCTTCACCGAATAGCCGTCGCTCACCGTCGTCGTGGTCTTGGACGAGACCTCGAAATTGGTGACGTCCTCGCGGCGGCTCTTGTCCTCGTTGGAGTTCTTGCCACCGCCGGCGTTCACCTGCTGGTCGGGAAGATTTTGCTGCACCGTCGTCGGCTGCGAACGGTCCGCGTTCTGCGACGACTCCTTCTCGCGCACGTTTCGGACTGAGCGCTCGGCGCGGTTCTCAGGATCGTAAACAGTCTCGTTGATCTGCCGTTTGTCCGTGGAAAGCTGCGGGGAGACGCTCACCTCGAAATTATCGATCCCGAGATACGGCGTCAGCGCCTTGCGGATGTTCTCCTGCACCATCCCGCCGACAGTCTTCTGAAGGCTCGCCATCTTGGTCGGCGCTGCAGTCGCTTCGTCCTCCTCGGCGAGCAGCATCGAACCGTCGGCGTCCAGCACCGTGACCTTGTCGCGGCTCATGCCCGGAATGGCGGCAGCGACGAGATGACGGATCGACTGCGCCGTGCGCGCCTCGATCGTGCCGTCGGTGCGCAATACGACCGATGCAGAAGGCGGCTGCTGCGTCGCCCGGAACGAGCCGCGCACCGGCAGCACGATATGCACCCGCGCCGCCTTCACGCCCTTCATCAACTGCACCGTGCGCGCGATCTCGCCTTCCAACGCCCGCAGCTTGGTAACCTCCTGCATGAATGAGGTCAGGCCGAGCGAGCCGATCTTGTCGAACAGCTCGTAGCCGGAATTGGCGCTGGTCGGCAGCCCCTTCTCGGCGAGCAGCATCCGCGCCTGCATGGTCTGGCTCGGGCGCACCGAAACCGCGTCGCCGGCCGTATTGACGTCGAAGGCGATGTTTTGCTCGCGCAGCGCGGCACCCATGCGCGTCACGTCTTCGCGGGAAAGACCCGTGTAGAGTGTCTCGAACTCAGGCCGGCTGAGATAATAGGCGCCGCCGACGACGGTGACGAGAACGGCAAAGCCGATCAGTCCCAAGGCCATCAGGCGTCGCGGCCCAAGCTCCAGCAGATTGTTGAGCAGTTGCTGTATCTGCACACGACTGAACAGCATATGACCTCATACCAATGCGAACGTAGAGGACACTCCGCTGCCAACCTTGTCCGAAGGTTGCGCGAGAAAACGAATGTGTCGGTTCGCAGGCGAGGCGTTGCAATTTTACAAGAGATTGAGTGACGCAATCGCGCGCGTCGGCAACAGGCGGACAGCCGGTCGCATCGCGGCGCGATCGGCCAAGGCGTGCTGCCCTGGAATGTGGCGTCAGGAGACCGATGTGGGCACGTCTTGTGCCGTCATATCCGCCGTTCATGGCGGAGACCGTGCTCCCCTGGGGAGCACGGTCGTTTTCGAAGCCGCCGCTTAACGGAACAGCGACAGGATGCTCTGGCTGTTCTGGTTGGCGATCGAGAGCGCCTGAACGCCGAGCTGCTGCTGGGTCTGCAGCGCCTGGAGGCGAGTCGATTCCGCGTTCATGTCGGCGTCGACGAGCTGGCCGATACCACGGTCCACGGAGTCCATCAGGGTCTTGACGAACTCAGTGTTGGTCGCGAGGCGGTTCTTGACGGCGCCGAGATTGGCGGCAGCCGAGGCCACCGAGTTGATGCCGGCGGTGACCTGCGAGATGTAGCCATCGAGCAGGGTCTGGTCGGCCGCCGAGTCGGTGAGCGCGGAGATGGTCATCGTGTTGATCGACGGAGCGGTACTGCCCGCCGTGTCCAGAATGCCGGTCTGCGTCGCGGTGTAGAGCGAGTAGTTGGCGGTCGTCACGGTGATGGAACCGATGGTGGGCGTACCGCCGACGCGCGAGTACGACGACACCAGGTTGAAGGTCGTCGGCGTGGCGGCGGTCGTGCTCAGCCAGTTGATGCCGTTGAAGGTCGCCGAGCTGGCCTTGAGCTTCATATCCTGCTGAATCTGGGTGATGTCAGCCTGGATCTTGGTGCGGTCGATACCGGCGGTCTTGGCTTCGACCAGCAACGCCTGAAGCTTGGTCAGGCCGGAGTCCTTGTCGCCGATAACCGAGGTCAGAGCGGTATATTCGGTGTCGACAGTCGCAGCCGACAGACCGAGCGAGTCGGAGACGGCGGAAAGCGCGGCATTGTCGGAGCGCATCGACGTCGCGATCGACCAGTAGGCGGCGTTGTCCGAGGCGGTCGAGACGCGCTGGCCGGTCGAGATCCGGTTCTGCGTGGTAGCAAGTTGCGAGCTGACGTTCCGAAGCGTCTGCAGCGCGGTCATTGCGGAGGAGTTGGTGAGGAGACTAGAACCCATTTTGATGTCCCTTTGAAGATTGGATTAGGTTTGGGGACATACCGGGCTTGCACCGGTACGACAGGGCGGCGTCATGCCTTTGGGCTGCGCAAAAGCGTCAAGGCCCAACCTGTCGTAACGGCGAAGGTAGCGAGCCAAGCTTGTGCGAGGCTTGTGGCTCTGTGCCCGTTCGGCAACAGGGCCGTCGAAAATTACGGCCTGCGCGCGGCGTCACGCCAAAACGAAAGGGCCGCGCTTTGCGAGAAGCGCGGCCCTCCCAAGCTGGCTCGAGGCTTAGCGGAACAGCGACAGGATGCTCTGGCTGCTGTTGTTGGCGATCGAGAGCGCCTGCACACCGAGCTGCTGCTGGACCTGGAGGGCCGACAGGCGGGTGGACTCCTGGTTCATGTCGGCATCAACGAGCTGACCGATACCGCGATCCACGGAGTCCATCAGCGACTTCACGAAGTCCGAGTTGGTCGAGAGGCGGTTCTTGACGGCACCGAGATTGGCGGCGGCCGAGGCCACCGAGTTAATGCCGGCGGTGACCTGCGCGATGTAGCCGTCGAGCAGGGTCTGGTCAGCCGCCGAGTCGGTGAGCGCGGAGATGGTCATCGTGTTGATCGACGGAGCGGTACTGCCCGCCGTGTCCAGAATGCCGGTCTGCGTCGCGGTGTAGAGCGAGTAGTTGGCGGTCGTCACGGTGATGGAACCGATGGTGGGCGTACCGCCGACACGCGAGTACGACGACACGAGGCTGAAGGTCGTCGGCGTGGTGGCGGTCGTGCTCAGCCAGTTGATGCCGTTGAAGGTCGCCGCACTGGCTGTCGCCTTCATCTGCTGCTGGATCTGGGTGACGTCCGCCTGGATCTTGCTGCGGTCGATACCGGCGGTCTTGGCTTCGACCAGCAGGGACTGAAGCTTGGTCAGGCCGGAGTCCTTGTCGCCGATGACGGTGGTCAGAGCGGTATATTCGGTGTCGACAGTCGCGGCCGACAGACCGAGCGAGTCGGAGACCGCGGAGAGCGCGGCGTTGTCGGCGCGCATCGACGTCGCGATCGACCAGTAGGCAGCGTTGTCGGAAGCAGTCGACACGCGCTGGCCGGTGGAGATGCGGGTCTGCGTGGTGGAGAGCTGCGAGCTCACAGACCGCAGGGTCTGGAGTGCGGTCATGGCGGTCGAGTTCGTAAGCAGGCTTGACATTGCGAATGTCCCTTTATGTACGCGTTACATTTTCACGAGGGGACATACCGGGCTTTCACCGGTACGGAGGGGCGGCATCATGCCTTTGGACTGATATGGGTGGGGTCCAACCCGCCGTGACGCATTGCTAACACGTCGAATCTTGCCCGCAGATTAAGATCAGCTTGAATTACATAGCAATATCATATGGTTAATGTTAGTTTTTGCTAACCATAACCAGCCGATCGGCCGCGATCGCTCCTCTTACGAGAACGACCGCACCAGTCCGGAGGCGAGCAGGTTCCAGCCGTCGATCAGCACGAAGAACAGCATCTTGAACGGCAGCGCGAGGATCGTCGGCGGCATCATCATCATGCCCATCGACATGGTCAGCGTCGCCACGATCATGTCGATCACGAGGAAAGGCAGGATGATGAGGAATCCGATCTCGAACGAACGCCGGAGCTCGGAAATCATAAAGGCCGGAATGATGACGCGCATGTCGACGCGCTTGTCGTCGAACTTCTTGCGGAAGCTCTCCGCGGCGAGCGCTTCGAAGGTCTGCAGATCCTTGTCGCGGACATGGGCCAGCATGAACTCGCGGAACGGATCGGTGATCTTCAGATAGGCCTCCTCCTCCGATATCTCGTTTTTCATCAGCGGCTGGACGCCGGTTTCCCAGGCGCGGTCGAAGGTCGGCGCCATCACGTAGAAGGTCATGAACAACGCGAGGCTGATCAGCACCAGATTGGCCGGCGTGGTCTGGAGGCCGAGACCGGCGCGCAGGAACGACAGCGCCACTGCAAATCGCGTGAAGCTCGTCACCATGATGAGCAGTCCCGGCGCCACCGATAGCACCGTGATCACCGCCATCAGCTGGATGATCCGGCCGCTGGTGGAGCCGTTGCCCGGCGGCAGCAGGGAGTTGAGGTCCGGAATCTGGGCCAGTGCCACCTCGGGCAGCACGACCAGGACCAACGCAAGCAGCAGGACTCTCAGTTTCACTGAATCACCAACGTCTCAATAATCAATTCACGGATCTTGCCCGAGGAGCGGACATTGGCACGCTCGGTCAGGTCGTCGCGCAGATGCTGGAGCCCGCGCGATCCCTCGAACTGCGCAACCGTCGCCGACCGCAGATAGGTGACGATGTCCTCGCTGATGTGGGCCGCCAGGATGCCGGCATCCTCGTCGTTCATGCTCTCGGTCACCATGGAGGCTTCGATGCGGGCCCAGTTGTTGGCCGGCGCGCCGAGATTGGTCACTATCGGAGAAAGTTTCCTGAGCCGCGCGCTGCCGGCGTAGCTCGAGGCAAGAGGCGTCGGCGTTGCGGTTTTCTTCGCGTCGGCGACGCGCTCGGCGGCCGCAAACAGATGCAGGCCGGCAACGGCGCCCGCGCCGATCGCGATCAGGGTCAACACCACGATGGCCGCGATCAGGCGCATGACGTCCCCTGCCCTCGCGACGCGGCCCGACGGCCGCTGCTGTCAGAATGGTGCCACGGCGTCATAGATCCGATGTCCCCATCCAGGCTGCTGCACGTCAGACAGATTTCCGCGACCGCCATAGGCCACGCGCGCCTCGGCGATCTTCTCGTATGAGATCGTGTTGGCCCGCGAGATATCGCGCGGACGCACGATGCCGCCGACGTTGAGCACGCGCATTTCTGTGTTGACCTTGAATTCCTGCGAGCCGCTGATCATCATATTGCCGTTCGGCAACACGTCGGTGACGACGGCTGCGATCGACAGCTTGATATCTTCGGTGCGGTCGATCTGGCCGTTGCCCTTGATCTGGGTGTTGGTGTTGAGGTTGGCGCTCGTCGAGCCTTTGTCCTGCCATCCCGCGATGTCCATCAGCCAGTCGAGCCCGAACTTGATCTGCGAATCGCGCGAGCGGTCGGTCTTGTTGTCGAGCTTGGCCTTGTCCTGCATCGAGATGATCACCGTCACGAGGTCGCCGGTGCGCCGGGCGCGGGCGTCGCGGTAGAGATCGGTGCCGTCGTCCCAGGTCGAGCGATAGCTGACGGGCGAGCGCATGCGGGGCGTCACGGGAATCGGATCTGCCTGCGTCCTCAGGCCGCTCCCGACCGGCGACAATCGCGGGCCAGTCAGGACCTCGGCCGGATCAGCGACGCATCCGGCAAGCAACAACAGAGACAGGATGACGATTAGATTCTTCATCTATTTGGTCTTTCCGTCATCCACGCGACGCATTCCGCCGAGCAGATCGGCGAGGTGCGCCGCGCGCCCCGTCTCCATCTCGTTGAAGATTGCGCTCGAGCTCCTCGGGGTGAGCTTTGCGAGCACGGCCGCAGCCGTCTCGTCCGCCATCCCGGCGATCTGCGTCGCCGCGGCGTCCGGCTTCATGCGCGAGTAGATCTCGACGACGCTCGCTTCGGCCTTCTTCAGGAAGTCGTCGCGCAATGCCATCCACTTCTCATATTCGGCACGCTTGGCCTCGACCTCGGCGATCCGCTCGCGGAGCAGGTTCTCGGCCTTCTCCAGCTCCTTGAACTGCCAGGCCAGCCTCGCATCGACGGCGGGGTCGGCGACATTGCTGCAGAACAGGGCCACTTCATTGTCCGCGGTTGCAGCGGCCTGGGGCGGCGCCGGCTTCGGCGGCACCGTGACGCTGCCAGGCTTGGCGGAGCGCACCGGCGCGGCTGTGGGTACAGGCGCGGGCTTCTCGGAAGCTGGCATGGCACCCGTGGTCGCGGGTCCCGAGTCTTCGGCTGCCCACGCAGTTGCCCGGATCGACGCATTGTCGCTTGGGATCGACGTGATCGGCTTCTGCGGTCCGGGCGCGCGGGCGCGCGCGAAGGACAGCAGGTTGAGCGGCTTCGACGCCTTGGCCTCATCCAGCGCCAGCACGGGCGAAGCGCTCGCGAGCGCGGAGGCGACGATCAGGAGGAGGAGTTTGGCTTTGTGATCCAGCTTCAACATCGGGCCGCGTGCGATTCTCGGTCAAGACCTGAGCATTGAGCGACCAAGCTTGCACGACGCTTACGCATCATTGCACGATGACATCTGCCTGAAGGGCGCCGGCCGTCTTGATCGCCTGGAGGATCGCGATGATGCCTGATGGCTTCAGGCCGATCTGGTTCAGCCCGCGCACCAGGCGCTGGAGATCGACGCCGCTCAGGATCGCCACCTGCGATCCGGCCTCGTTGGCCTCGACCACGGTCTGGGGCACGACCACCGTCTGCCCTTTCGAGAACGGCGCCGGCTGCGACACCACGGGAAGCTCGGTGACGCGGACCGTCAGATTGCCGTGTGTCACGGCAACGGTCGATATCCGTACGTCGCGTCCGATCACCACCGTGCCGGTGCGCTCGTTGATCACCACCCGCGCCGGCGTGTCCGGTTCGACGGTCAGCTCGCCGATTTCGGCAAGGAATCGGACCGGGCCGATGTGGCGCGGCTTCGACAGCACGATCGTGCGGTAGTCGCGCTCGAAGGCGATCTGCGCGCGGTAGCGTCCGCCCGCGTAGCGGTTGATGGCGTCGAGGATGCGTGTTGCGGTGACGAAGTCGGGATTCTTCAGCTCCAGCACCAGATACTCCATTTCATGGAGACTACCCTGCACCTCGCGCTCGACCAGCGCGCCGTTCGGGATGCGGCCCGCGGTCGGCGTGCCCTGGCTGACGTTCTGGGCCTGGCCTCCGACGCTGTAACCCGCGACTGTGACCGCGCCTTGCGCCACTGCATAGACCGCACCGTCCGCCGCGCGCAGCGACGTCATCACCAGCGTGCCGCCGAGCAGCGAGGTCGCATCGCCGAGCGACGACACGCTCACGTCCATGCGCTCGCCCGCACTGATCGAAGGCTGCAGGTCCGCGGTCACCATCACGGCCGCGACGTTGCGCGTGCGCAGCGTCGTCGGACGCGGGGGATTGTTGGTGCTCGTGGTCTCGTTCCTGACATTGATGCCCATGTTCTCGAGCATCGATTGCAGGGACTGCTCGGTGAACGGGGCATTGCGGAGCGTGTCGCCGGTGCCGTTCAGGCCGATGACGAGGCCGTAACCGACGATCTGGTTTTCGCGCAATCCCTTGATGTCCGCGATGTCCTTGATGCGAACGGCGGCCTGGGCGCTGGCGGCGGAAACCAGTAGCACGAGCGCAAGCAGGAATCTGGTCATGACCCGTCCACGACCTTGACGGTGCCGTCGGGCTGGACCACGCCCCTGATGATCACACCGGTATCGGTGTTTCGTATCGGGATGAGCGCGCCGGGCGCACCCGACTGCATCGCTGCGCCGTAGGTCACGATCGACAGGCCGCTGTCTTCGACCACGACCTTGACCATGGCGCCGCGGGCGACCGTCCAGGGATCCTCCACCGAATTGGTCGGGATCGGCTGACCGGGCAGCAACGCGCGCCGCGCCATCCGGCCGACCAGGATCTGGCGGCCTTCGATGAACATGGCGACGCCGAGCACGTTCAGCGCAAAGGCGCGCTCGGTGATCATGTCGTCCCGGATCAGCTCGCCAGCGCGGATCGAGACGGCCGGCACCGGCAGCCGCTTCTCCTCGGCCGCCGCGACCCGCGCGGAGACGAGAACCAGCAGCATGGCGGCCAACCCGCGCACCATCAAGCCCATCCTGTTCAACATGGATACACCGGAACTAGCGCATGCCCTTCGAGACTGTCTGGGCCATTTCATCCGAAGCCTGGATGACCTTGGCATTCATTTCGTAGGCGCGCTGGGCGGAGATCAACTCGGTGATTTCCTTGACCGGATCGACGTTCGAGGCTTCGAGATATTGCTGGTTGATCTTGCCGTAGCCGGAATCGCCCGGCAGCCCGACGACCGGCGTGCCCGACGCCGTGGTCTCGCGATAGAGGTTGCTGCCCAGCGGTTCGAGGCCGGCTTCATTGGCAAAATTGGCGAGGTTGAGCTGGCCGATCTGCCGCGGGTTCACCTCCGTATCCAGCTTGGCGAACACCTGCCCGGTCTGGTTGACCGTGACCTGGACCGTTCCCTGCGGCACCGTGATTGCGGGATCCAGCAGATAACCGTCGGTCGTGACGAGCTGACTGTTGGCATTGGTGTTGAACGAGCCCGCGCGGGTATATTGCACCTCGTTGTTCGGGCCGAGCACCTGAAACCAGCCGCGCCCGTTGATCGCCATGTCGTAGGGATTGCCGGTCTGCGTGAGCGCTCCCTGGATGTGCAGCTTGCGGATCGCCGCCGACTTGACACCGAGGCCGAGATTGGCGCCCTCCGGGATCGGCGACGAGCCGTTGGTGTTGGCAACGCCCTGCATGCGGTCCATCTGGTAGAACAGATCAGTGAATTCCGCACGCGCCCGCTTGTACGACGTCGAGTTGATGTTGGCGATGTTGTTGGCGATGACTTCGATGTTGGTCTGCTGGGCGTTCATGCCCGTAGCCGCGATGGCAAGCGATTTCACTGCGTCACTCCTTGATCAGATCGACATCCGAACGACTTCTTGGTAGGCCTGCACGACCTTGTCGCGAACCGCGACCGCCGTCTGCAAGGCCTGCTCGGCCGACATCAGCGCCTCCACGACGCGCCGCGTCGATTCCTTGCCCTGCATGGCCGAGATCGAGGCCGCTTCGCCCGCCTTCAGCGTCCCGATCGCGTCCGTCGTCACCTGCTTCATTACCGATTCGAATCCGACATCGCTGCCGGACTGGATCGCGGGCGTCGCCGCCGGCGAAATGGCCTGCGCCTCGGTCGCGCGGCTCGCCGCTTGCGCGGCCGAAATCGCGGTGGACGAAATCGCTTCAAGCATTGTCAGCTCCTCAGCAGGTCGATGGTCATGCCCAGCATCGACCTCACCTGTTTCACGACCTGGAGATTGGCTTCATAGGACCGGTTGACTTCCCGCATGTCCGCCATCTCGATCATCATGTTGACGTTCGGCAGCTTGACGTAGCCGGCCTTGTCGGCAGCGGGATGCCCCGGGTCGTACTCCACGCGGTACGGCGTGGTGTCAACCCCGATTTCCTTGACCTTCGCCAGCTGCGCGCCGGAAGCGCGGTCCATCGCCGCATCGAAGGTGATGGTCTTGCGCTGATAGGGATCGGCGCCGGCGGCGCGTCCCGTCGACGTCGCGTTGGCGAGGTTCTCCGAGACGATGCGCATGCGCGTCGACTGCGCTTCGAGCCCGGAGCTCGCGACTGTCAACGAAGATTGCAGTGAGTCCAGCATGTCAGTTCACCTCAGGTCTTCGCGCTCGACAGCAGCATGCGGTGAAACGACCGCACCACCGCCGAGTTCATCGAGTAGTCGCGACTGACGTCGCTTCCCTTGATCATTTCCTGCTCGAGACTGACGGAGTTGCCGGAGTGAACCACGTCCCAGCTGTCCTTCTTCGCGGTCGCCCGCGTGTCGCTCTCGGCCGCGGAGAGCTGCAGGTGCGACGGCGACGTCGTCGCGAGCCTCACCGGCGTGCTGTCAAGCACCTTGTTGAAGGGCTCGACGTCGCGTGCCTTGAAGCCCGGCGTGTTGGCGTTGGCGACATTGGTGGCGATCGTCGACTGGCGGAGTTCGAGGTAACGCGCCTGCGACGATGCGAGTTCGAAGAGATAAAGCGGTCCCACGACATCACCATTCTGGTTCATTCGGGTTGAGCTTAGGGTCGCAAGCTTTCGTCAGGCTGATGCGCGAGACGTCGTCCTCGGAATTCTACTGGACCTTCTCGGTCTGCGGCGCCTGCTTGGATTGCAGGAAGTAGATGATCTCGGCGACCGGTCGGAAGAACTCCGCCGGAATCACCTGGTCGACCTGGACCGCCTCGTAGAGCGCCCGCGCCAGCGCCTTGTTCTCGATCACCGGAATACGATTCTGCTCGGCGATTTCGCGGATCTTTAGCGCGATCACGTCCATGCCCTTGGCCACGACGATCGGCGCCGGGTTTTCCTCGCGCTTGTAGCGCAATGCGATCGCGAAGTGCGTCGGGTTCGCGATCACCAGCGTCGCGCGCGATGTGGAGGCGATCATGCGCTGGCGCGAGCGGTCGCGTGCCAGCGAGCGCAGGCGCGCCTTGATCAGCGGATCGCCTTCGGCCTGCTTGTGCTCGTCCTTGATCTCCTGCCGCGTCATGCGCAGCTCACGGCGCCAGTGGAAGCGCGCCCAGGCGAGATCGATCGCGACCAGGACGATGGTCGCGATGCAGATCGCCGAGACGATCCGCATGGCGATGTTGAGAATCATCTCCGGCAGCGCGACCGGATCGGTATACATCGCCTCGAACGCCTTCGCTTCCGACGAGCGCAGCACGACGACAACGACAACTGTCACCGAGACAAGCTTGAACAGCGACTTGGCGAACTCGACGAGGCCCTGCGCTCCGAACAGCCGGCTCCAGCCGCTAAGCGGCGAGATTCGCGACAGGTCCGGCGCGATCCGCTGGAGCACCAGGCTCGGCGCATTTTGCAGCAACGACGCTGCCAGGCCAAACACAGACAGAGTGACGACCAGCGGCACCAGGAATCGCAATGCCTGAAGGCCTACCACGGTGAGGAGATTGAGGGCGTCGGCCCCGGTGCTGAGAGGGAAGCCGTCGGGATCGTCGAGAAAGCTCGTCAGCATCGGCGTCAATTGCTGCACGCCCTGGCCGATCAGAAACATCTGAATCACCATCAGCGCCGCCATCGACGCGAAGATGGAAGCCTCCCGAGAGACCGGGATTTTGCCCTGTTCGAGCGCATCGCGGACTTTTTTCTCGGTCGGCTCTTCTGTCTTGCTCTCCTGATCGGCTGTTTCTGCCATGCCCGTTTAGCGGTCAGCGAAAGACCAGCTCATCCTCCTGCTCGGGGTTGAGCTCGATTTCGCCCTTTTCCGCAAGGTCGAGCGCGAGGTCGGTGATCACACGCCGCGCCTCCAGCACGTCGCGCTGGTTCGACGGCTCGCCGATGGCGAGTTCGTGTTCGACGACGCGGCGGACGCGCGAGGCGACCGAGGACAGGATCATCTCGCGGAAGTGCTTGTCGGTGCCCTTCAGCGCGATGACGATGCGATCGGTCGGCACCTGGTCGAAGATCATGGTGCGCGCCTTCGGCGTCAAGTTGGTCACGTCGTCGAAGGTGAACAGCAGCTCCTTCAGCACTTCGGCCGACTTCGGCCGCTTCTCCGACAGGCTCTTCAGCATGTCCTCGATGTGTCCGCGCTCCATCTTGTTGATGATGTCGGCGACGCGGGCGTAGGTGTCCGCGCCGAGGTTACGGGCGAAGTTCAGCGTCAAATCCTCGTGCAGCGTCTTTTCGAGCACCCTCATGGCGTCGTCGACGATCGGCTTGAGGCTGAGCACGCGCCGCATCAGCTCGTTGCGCAGGCTCGACGGCAGCTGGCTCATGACCTTGGCGGCGCAGGACGGCTTCACCTTGGACAGGATGAGCGCCGCGGTCTGCGGATGCTCCTTGGAGAGGTAGCTTGCCAGCGAGTTTTCCGACACCGACGAGACGCGGTCCCACACCGACCGGCTCGAATTGCCGAGCAGATCCGACATGATGGCCGAGACCTGGTCGGCCGGAAGCACGTCGCCGAGCACGGCTTCCAGGCCACCGAGGGTGCCGAGAATGTTGGCGCCCATCGAGAATTGCTGGGCGAACTCCTCGACGATCGCCTCTAGTTCCTGCGCGGTGATCGGCCGCAGCTCGGCCGCGGCCTTGGTCACGGTGCGGATATCCTGCGGCTCGAACTGCGCGAGCACGCTCGCGGCCGCCTGCCGGCCCATGGCGAGCAGAAGTGCCGCGACCTTCTCCGTTCCGCCCAGCGTGGCAACGCCTCGCTGTTTGGTGGGAGCGATGCCGACCTGTGCCGCCATGGTCAGGTATCACCCTGCCCCAACGGCCCGACAATCTCGGTGAGCGAGACGCCGAAGCGGGAATTGTCCTCTTCAACCACGACCACCTCGCCACGGGCGACGATGCGGCCATTGACGACGACGTCGACGGGTTCGCCGACCCGGTGGTCGAGCGGAACCACCGCGCCGCGGCCGAGCTTCATCAGGTTTGCCACCGGAATGGTCGCCGATCCCAGCACCACCTGCATGGTCACGGGAATACGCAGGATGGCATCGACATTGGCGAACTTGCCACTCTCCTCCGCGGTGCGCGCGGCGGTCTCCGCCAGCCGCTCCAGCGGAGATGTCTCGGTATGCCCGTCCTCGGACGCCGCTGCGGACTCATAGTCGAAGGATTGCGCCATTTGGTTTCGCCTCTTGGTATTTCCGCTCCCGGAGCGCCGCAACGTCCCGATCGTATTTGTTCTGCCGGCTTCGGCTTCAATGCTTGTTCACGTCGGTGCCGCCCGCGGTCGCCGCGGGTGCGAGCCCGCTTCTCGCATCGAGGGCCGCGATCGCCTCGTGGGCCTGATCGATCTTCGTGCTCAGCACGTTGGCGAGCCGACCGAGATTCGCGGTGGAATCATGCGCCGCGGTGATGACCGTGTCGAAGGCACCCGCAGTCTCGTGGACGATGGTCGAGAACTCGCCCTGGTAGCTGCGCAACCGCGCCAGCTCGCTATGCATCCGGGTCACTCGCATGCTGGTGAAGGCCAGCGCTATCAGCAGCACGGCATCAACGAGATAGGATATCATCGACGAACTCCCGCTTCTGATCGACGGGATCTGCCACTTGCATGGCGTAGTAGCCATCAAGCTGGCCGATCTGGCACCAGAACAGCACCTGGTTGTTGCTCTCGAGCCGGGCCAGCGTGCGCGGCGTGGCTTCGAGCTCGAGCACCTGTCCAACCTTGAATTTCACGACGTCCTCGAGGGATATCATCTTCTCGTCGAGCACCGCGCTCAGCGTCACCTCGGTGCGGTGTACCTCGCTCTCCATCTGCTCGCGCCAGCGCGGATCGGCCGCGCGGCCATCGCTGACGACGACGGTCGCGAGCTTCTGCCTGAGTGGGTTGAGCGCGGAGTGCGGAATGATGAGGAACATCTGACCGCCGCGATAGAGTGCCTGCAGCATGATGTTCGCGCAGATCGACATGTTGCCGCTCCGCCCGATCGCCAGCGACGCCATGGCGGTCTCGACCCGCTCCACGCGGAAAGTGACGTTGGAGGTGCCGGCGAAAGCGGATTGCAGCGCCTTGGCGAACCGTTCGAACAGCGCCTGGACCAGGCGGATCTCGATGTTCGAGAAGCTGCGCTCGACGTCGAGCGGCGGTTCGGCGCCGTCGGAGCCGAACATCGCCTCGACCATGGTGAACACGAAGTCGCGGTCGAGCATGATGATGATGCGGGAGTCCCATTGCTCGGCATAGAGCACGGCCGCAACCGCGTTGGCCTCGTAGTCCTTGACGATGTCGCCGACGCGGTCGTTGGTAATGCCGTTGACCGAGAAATAGCACGGCGTTCCGGCCATCGGCTGCAGGCTGTCCGTGCACGATGCCGCCATGCGATCGAAGATCACATTGAGCATCGGCATACGCTCGATCGATATGCCGGCGGCGTCCAGCAGATAGTTCGGCAGCTGCTTGCGCTGATCGACGTCGAGGTCTTCCATCATGATGCGCGCGCAGCCTTCGGTTCAACCTCGGTCACGACGGCCTTGGGGCCCGCGATCGTCTCGTTCTCGACGACGTCGATCGAGGGCCGCTCGGGGCTCGCGATCATCTTGCGGCCGTGCTCGACGGCGATCTGCGGCATGGCGCCGTTCATGAACGCCAGCAGCGTCTGCTTGACGATGATGTAGGGCCGGCAACGCTTCTCGCGCGTCATCTTCACCTTCATCGCGAATGGCGAAATGATGCCGTAGGACAGGAAGATACCGGCGAAGGTGCCGACGAGGGCGGCGCCAATGAAGCCGCCCAGCAGCTTCGGCGACTGGTCGAGCGCGCCCATGGCCTTGATGACGCCGAGCACCGCGGCGACGATGCCGAGTGCAGGCAACGCCTCCGAGACTACCACCAGCGCGTGGTAGGGCGTCAGCTTGCTCTTGACGATGGTGTGGATCTCCTCGTCCATCAGCGCTTCGATCTCGTGCGTCCGCGCGTTACCCATGATGATGAGGCGGACGTAGTCGCAGATGAACTGGAGCACCGAGGGATCCCCGAGCACGCTCGGAAACGCCTTGAAGATCTCGGAGGACGCGGGATCGTCGATATGTGCCTCGACCTCGTTGCGCCCCTTGCCCCGCAGCTCGCGCATCAGCGCGTGGAGCGCGCCGAGCAGGTCGAGATAGTAGCGCTGACCGGGCACCGCCCCCGTCACTGCCTGCATGCAGGCAAGCCCGGTATCCACGACCGTCTTCCAGGGATTGGCCATGATGAAGGTGCCGACCGCGGTGCCCATGATGATCACGAACTCCCACGGCTGCATGAGCACGCCCAGATGCCCGCCCATGGCGGCAAATCCACCCAGCAGTGCCGCTACCGTGATGACGATCCCCACGAAACTGCCCAACACGCCGCTCCATCACCGATCCTATCGGGAATATCTAGTCGGCGAGCCTTGCGCGAAGCTGGCTTCCCCGTCGTCAGCCTCGCGCAAGCAATTCACGGCAGCTTGGGACGACGTCGCAAGAGCGGCCAGAGGGACGCGTGTCATGCTATCCACCATCGCGGACTACACCAGACTGACCAAGGACATGGGCAAGTCGCTGACGCAGGTCGCGACGCAGCCGGATGTCAGCCGCGACACCGACTATTTCCTCAGCCACATCGGCAATGTGAAGACCATCGACGACTTCCTGAAGGACTATCGCCTCTATTCCTACGCGATGAAGGCCTTTGGTCTCAGCGACATGACCTACGCCAAGGCGTTCATGCGCAAGGTGCTGACCGAGGGTATCGCCGACAACAAAGCCTTCGCCAACAAGCTGACAGACACCCGCTACCGGCAATTCGCCGCCGCCTTCAATTTCGCCGCCCTCGGCGACAAGGCGACCCAGACCGCCGCGGCTACGGCCGGTGTCGCGACCCAATTCGTCACGCAGACGATGGAGGAGAAGGCCGGCGACCAGAACGAGGGCCTGCGGCTGGCGCTCTATTTCACGCGCAAGGCCTCCACCATCACCAATTCCTACCAGATCCTCGCGGACAAGGCGATGACGCAGGTGGTCCAGACGGCGCTCGGCCTGCCGGCGACGATCAGCTCGGCAGACATCGATGCCCAGGCCAAGCTGATCACGAGCAAGATCAACCTTGCCGACTTCCAGAACCCGGCCAAGGTCACCAAGTTCGTGCAGCGCTTCGCGGCAATGTGGGATGCGACCCAGGCCCAGAATGACACCTCGACCAACCCCGCGCTGGTCCTGATCGCCGGCGCCGCAACGTCGATCAGCATGGATACCAACATGCTCACGACACTTCAGAACATCAAGTTCAACAGGTAAATCATGCAATCGGCTCTCTATGTGGGATTGTCGGCGCAGGTCGCCCTCGAAAAGCGTCTCCAGACGATCGCCAACAACGTCGCCAACGTCAACACGGCGGCGTTCCGCACCGACGTGGTGAAGTTCGAGACCGTGCTGTCCAAGGCGGGCGCGAACCCGGTCGCCTTCTCCTCGCCCGGCGACAACATCATCTCCCGCGAGCAGGGCAGCATCACCGAGAGCGGCAACCCGCTCGACGTCGCCGTGGTCGGCCAGGGCTGGATCGCGTTCGCCGGTCCGAACGGCACGGTTTACACCCGCGACGGCCGCCTCCAGATCGCTGCCAATGGCGACCTTCAGACCGTGTCCGGCTTCCCCGTCATCGATTCCGGCGGCGCGCAGATCACGCTCGATCCGAACGGCGGACCGGTCTCGATCGCGCGCAGTGGCGCGATCACCCAGGACAGCAACGAGATCGGCACCATCGGCCTGTTCAACATTCCCGCTGACGCCAATCTCGACCGCTACGGCAATTCGGGCGTCACGCCCGACCGGCCTGCGACCGCCATCGCCGATTTCTCCCGCGACGGCTTCAAGCAGGGCTATGTCGAGGGCTCCGGCGCCAATCCGATGATGGAATTGACCAAGCTGATCGCGGCCTCGCGCGCCTTCGAAGGCACCAATTCGATGATCGAGGGCACCGAGAGCTCGCTCCAGAACGCAATCCGGACGCTGGGCGAACCCGGCAAATAGACTGCGCCTCGCGCGCAATGAGGTTGGACGGTTTCCTTGAACGCTCTTCGGCAACTTGAGTGGGCGCTGCTGGAGCTTCAGCAGAGCACTCCCCTGGCAAGCGTCAGCGGCGCGATCTCCGAGATCGCGCCGACGCATTTCCGCGTCTCCGGCCTATCGCGCTTCGTCAGGCTCGGCGAACTGATCGGCGTC
Organism: Bradyrhizobium sp. LB14.3; assembly: GCF_040547985.1. Classification (NCBI taxonomy): domain Bacteria; kingdom Pseudomonadati; phylum Pseudomonadota; class Alphaproteobacteria; order Hyphomicrobiales; family Nitrobacteraceae; genus Bradyrhizobium; species Bradyrhizobium sp. LB14.3. The sequence goes on along the minus strand of NZ_JBEPQT010000011.1, from coordinate 100,097 downwards.
AACACCGGCGGCAAGCCCCAGATCGGCGAGGTGGTACGGATCGACAGCGAGGGCATCATCGCCAAGCCGTTCGACCGGCAGTTCGCCGGCGGCCTCGGTTCGGTCGCCTACCGGATGCCGCCACTGTCCTTCGCGCCCGATCCGAGTTGGAAGGGCCGCGTCATCAACGCGCTCGGGGCGCCGCTGGACGGACTGGGCCCTCTCACTCCGGGATCGCGTGCGGTCTCGGCAGAGGCGGATGCGCCTTCGGCCATGAAGCGCGCGCGCGTCCACAAGCCGCTGCGCACCGGCGTACGCGTCATCGACCTGTTCGCCCCGATTTGCGCCGGCCAGCGCGTCGGCATCTTTGCCGGTTCAGGCGTCGGCAAATCGACGCTGCTTGCGATGCTCGCCCGCAGTCAGGGGTTTGACACCGTCGTGCTGGCCCTGGTCGGCGAGCGCGGCCGCGAGGTGCGCGAGTTCATCGAGGACGTGCTGGGCGCTGATCGTCACCGCGCTGTCACAATCGTGTCGACGGGAGACGAAAGCCCGATGATGCGGCGGCTGGCGCCGAAGACGGCCATGGCGGTCGCCGAATATTTCCGCGACCGGGGCGAAGCGGTCCTGCTCATGGTCGATTCGATCACCCGTTTCGCCCACGCTGCCCGCGAGGTCGCGCTCGCCGCCGGTGAGCCCGCGGTCGCGCGCGGCTACGCACCCACCGTCTTCACCGATCTGCCGCGTCTGCTGGAGCGCGCCGGACCCGGCGAGGAGGGATCCGGGACGATCACCGGGATTTTCTCCGTGCTTGTCGACGGCGACGATCACAACGAGCCGATCGCCGACACCATCCGCAGCACACTCGATGGGCACATCGTGCTCTCCAGGCACATTGCCGATCAGGCACGCTATCCGGCCGTGGACGTTCTGGGTTCGGTCTCCCGCCTCGCCTATAACGTCTGGGATCCCGAAGAGCGCGAATTGGTGAGCAAGCTGCGCGCCATGATGGCCAAGTACGAGGACACGCGCGACCTTCGCCTGATGGGCGGATACCAGCCGGGACGTGATTCGGGGCTCGACCAGGCGGTCGACATGGTTCCGAGAATCTACGGCGCGATGCGGCAGGACGCCTCGGCTCCACCAAGCGCCGATCCGTTCCGCGAACTCCGGGACATGCTCAAGGGCGACTAGCCGGTCGCAGGCTGAGACGACGCGCCCGCCGGTCGCATCCTGCTCGTTGTTTTCGACAGGCGATCGCGCTGGAAGCGACTGAACCCAGCGAGTCCGCGATCGCGGCATGGACAACCGCCACGTGTAATTCCTGTGATTTCCCTTGGCGATTCTCCGGCCGAACGCACAAGTTGTGGATGACATTCCGGTGCACATCGTCGTCGTGCACAAGCTTCGATCAACTTGCACCAACGACAGCCAGCCACGTGCCGTGCAATCAAACCGTCGCATGGTTGAGTGCATGTTGCTCGTGGGACAGCGTATTGCTGTTCACCATCATGTGTCCCGAAGAGCGAGATTGTCTTGAACGTTACATTCGCCTGCGACGACATTCGGTCTCCGAGAGCGTCTCTACTTGATTTTGTTGATAAGCTCATTCATCGTTTCGTTGGAAGACAAGAAACATCTGCTTGTGACTTGAACTTTAGGGGCTTCGGTTGAACTACTCCGATCCATCGTCTGCTGGCGACGGCTACTCGGGCTCTCGTGCGACGACGCCACGATTGGCATACGATCAGCAACATCGCATCCCGCGCCATAGCTTGCAGTGCCCGTCAGTCCAGGTCGGGCGCCGGACAATCCGTGCCTTCGCGCGAGAGAAGAGCACGGTGCATATGTCGGATATTGCGGGCGGTACGGCTTCTCGCAAACGGCTCGTGCGCGACGACGGAAGGCGGCTCCGGGGCGCCGCATACGTGTTTCCCGGGGCAGGGTAGGAATTCATGCCATTGGCAAGAGAAGCCGTCGAGCTGCTGGTTCAGGCGGCGAGGGCTTGGTATTTCGAAGGCAATCAACATGGATTGCGCGATCGGGAATGGATGGCGCTGCGCTTTCTCGGCCGCGCCAACAAGTTTTCGCGCACGCCGTCTGCGCTCGCAGGCTTCATCGGCGCTACCAGGGCGACTGCATCGCAGATCGTGAAGACGCTGGAGAGCAAGTCCTTCCTGGTGCGAAAGCCGTCGCACGAGGACAAGCGTTCTGTCGTGCTGCACGTCACTGCGCAGGGCGAAAAGTGCCTGAACCAGCACGATCCGATCAATCACGTGATGAACGCGGTCATTGCGCTCGGAACCGACGAGTGCGTCAGGCTGCGCGACTCGCTGCGGGAGATCCTCAATCACCTCGACGCGGCACATCAGCGGCTCGATGCCAGCGTCTGCCGGGACTGCATGTTTCTCGCCGAACGCGGCCCGGCCACCGGCAAGGGACGCGCAACGGCCGAGTTCATGTGCCGGCTGTATCGCGCCCCGGTCTCGATCGAGGAGACCGAACTGCTCTGCACCAGCTTCGAGCGCACCCGCGACCGTCCGAAGATCGAGACCCATCTCGACCGCGCGCGCGTCGCAAGCCAGGGCTGACGCGCGCGCCCGCCTCTCCATCGTCATTGCGAGCGGAGCGAAACAATCCAGAATCCCTCGGCGGCGGCGGACTGGATTGCTTCGCTGCGCTCGCAATGACGGAGCAAGAGGCTGCAGCATCGTTCTTCCAGCTCGCATTTGATTCGCAGACACAGTTTCGCAACCTCGCGGCGCGTTTCGCCCGAGCTTTGCTTCGTCCACCCTCTTGTCCAAGAGGGTGCAGGGAAGGCCGGGTGCCGGCTGGCACCCGCGGTCCACTGCGCGAAGATGTAGCGCAAGGAAACCGCACAGCAGCATACAGGTGTAGCCAAATCACTCGGCCTTCCCTGCGCAGTGGCTTTACGGCGTATGCCGTGCTCTCCCGGGAGCCGAGTTCGTTTTGGCCTCCCTCACCCCAGCGAAAGTCGCGGACACCGCGCCGGTTGACGCAAGCGCCGCATCCGCAAAGGCTTGACCGTAGCAACGACGGCCAGGACCACACGGTTTTGCCGTACGCACGGCTCGCTGCTCACCGCATTATCTCCCGGCGTTGTCGACATTGCCGGAAGAATACTGGCGAGACGAACCTGACAGCGCCGCTCGTCGACACGAAGCCTCGGGCTCACGGAGAGCAATCCGCCCCGCCCACGCCTCTCGCGCCCGACGCTGTCGCGTCCACCGCAAGCCCGGCTCGCGAAACGTGACGACACAAGATCGCCCCTCTTGGTCGAGCCGGGATAGGCGACACATACGCCAATTCCGAATTTCGGTAAAGCGGAATATTTTCATTCGGGCGGATTGACAAAGGCGTGACACAACAAGACCCCTGTACCCGCCCTTGTATGCATTATACCAGTTGCCATTCCCGGGCACTTTGCCTTACATGCCGGCAACTCGCCCGCGGATGACGGCCGGGCTCAAAAATCACACACATTGTCGAAGGGACGAGGCATGGCGCGCAACATCCTGATTCTCGGGGCTTCCTACGGCTCCTTGCTGGGCACGAAGCTGCTGATGGCGGGGCACAACGTGACCCTGGTCTGTCGCGCCAAGACCGCGGAGCTGATCAACCGCGAGGGCACCGAGGTCCGCATCAAGTTGCGTGACGAGGCGGTTCACCGCGCCATCTTCTCGCGCGACCTGCCCGGCAAGCTCGACGCCGTGACGCCGGCCAATGTGGACTTGTCCCGTTACGACATGGTCGGCCTTGCGATGCAGGAGCCGCAATACACCAACCACACGGTGCGCGTTCTCATGGTCAGGATCGCCGCGGCGAAGCTGCCGTGCCTGTCGATCATGAACATGCCGCCGCTGCCCTATCTGAAGCGGATCCCCTCGCTCGCAGACATGGATCTCGAGGAGGCCTACACCAATGCGCAGGTGTGGGAGCGCTTCGAGCCGGGGCTGGTGACGCTGTGCTCGCCCGACCCGCAGGCCTTCCGTCCGCCGGAAGAGGCTGCGAACGTGCTTCACGTCGGCCTGCCCACGAACTTCAAGGCATCGGCCTTCGCCGACGACAAGCACAACAAGGTGCTGCGCGAGCTCGAAGCCGACATCGACGCGGTGACCCTCGACGGCCACGACGTGCCGGTGAAGCTGAAGGTGTTCGACTCGCTGTTCGTGCCGCTGGCGAAATGGTCGATGCTGCTGACCGGCAACTACCGCTGCATCACGCCGCACGAGCCGCAGTCGATCCGCGACGCCGTACACGGCGATCTCGCGCGCTCGCAGACGATCTACGATCACGTCGACGGAATCGCCCGCCGTCTCGGCGCCGATCCGCAGGACCAGGTGCCGTTCGCAAAATACGCCAAAGCCGCCGAAAGCCTGCTCAAGCCGTCATCGGCCGCGCGCGCGGTGGCGAGCGGCGCGCCGTTCATCGAGCGCGTCGACCTTCTGGTGAAGCTGATCTCGCATCAGCTCGGCGTGCCCAATGCAGAGATCGACCGCACCGTCGAGACCGTGGACCTCAAGCTGAACGAGAAGATCGTGCAGGGCGGATCGGGCGCGGAGTGACGACATTCGGCGCGGCCAGGTGGGCCAGCGCCGCAAGTACCCGGAACCAACCTTCCCAGGCGATTTGGCTCAAACGAACCATCCTGCGCGACCTCCGTTTGCGCAAATCCCGCATCCATGCGACTGCTAGCCGTCACGCTGGGGGCCAATTCCCAGCAGGTTCTGGGCCCACGCGACAGCCGGATAGAAGCCGACCAACAAGCAGAACACGATGGATCAGACTGAGTTACAGGTCGCTCGTGCGGTGGAGGCCGGCGCGACGACGATGAAGGGTATCGTTGACGCGACTGGATTGTCTCGCCTCAAGGTCGAGCGCGCGCTGAGCACGCTGGAGAAGCAAAAGTTCCTCATCCGCGACGGCCAGGGTTTTCGGCCCGCCAACCGGCGAGCACCACCGTCGCCGTCTCGACAATGCGGAACGTGCAACGCCTGCTGCGACATCCTCGAAGTGGCCGCTGTCGACAAGCCGGTAAACCAATTGTGCAAGCATTGGCAGAACGGCACGGGATGCACCATCTACGAGCGCCGTCCGCAGATGTGCCGCTCATTCGTCTGCGCCTGGCTGCAAGGCCATCTCGACGACGACTGGATTCCCGAGAAGGCCGGGCTCATCGTCCATTTCAGCCAGGATGCGGTCAATGTCACGGTCGACGACCATTGCCCCGATCGCTGGCGGGAGGAGCCTTATTTCAGCAAGCTCAGCGAATGGTCGCTGAACGGGATCAAGCGGATCGGAAACCGCGGCTATGCGACCCTCGTCGTCTCCGGCGAGAACCGGTTCATGCTGCTCGGACGCACCATCGTTCCCGAACCGACCCTGTTTGGCACCGCGTTCCTGCCGCTGACGCCGGACACGTTCCGATTCTGGCGGGCGACATCGCCGGAGCACTTGCAGCGGCTACACGAGCGCATCGCTGAGATTGAGCGGATCAGGCAGGAATTCGGCTCCTGCGCCATCCCCGAGAACGAAGACGACGATCCGCAAGCCCCGTATCGGCCCGCACTTCTACGCCAATCGAATCACGTCTGAACTCCGCCGTGGGCAACAACGCATGATTCTCGCCGTGGCGCTCGACGCGCCGCGAGCGGGTTGATAAGCCCCTGTCCGCGAATGATGGGGACTTGAGTCGGGCATGACGGTTGCGATCGAGATGGGGCAGACCACGGCAGGCGCCGCGGCGGCCATGGACCTCGAGGAACTGCTGGCGACCCGTCTCCTGGTGCAGGGCAATTCGGGTTCCGGCAAATCACATCTGCTGCGGAGGCTGCTGGAGCAAAGCGCGCCCTGGGTGCAGCAAGCCATCATCGATCCCGAAGGCGATTTCGTCTCGCTGGCCGAGCATTTCGGCCATCTCGTGATCGAGGCCGAGGATCACACCGAGCGCGGCCTTCAGGTTGCCGGCGAGCGCGCGCGGCTGCATCGCGTCTCCACCGTGCTCAATCTCGAAGGGCTGGATGCCGAGAACCAGATGCGGCGCGCCGCCGCCTTCCTCGACGGGCTGTTCGACGTGGACCGGGACCATTGGTATCCGATGCTGGTGGTCGTCGACGAGGCGCAGCTGTTTGCGCCTGCGGTGGCGGGCGAAGTCTCGGACGAAGCGCGAAAATTGTCGCTCGGTGCGATGACCAATCTGATGTGCCGCGGCCGCAAGCGTGGGCTGGCCGGCATCATCGCAACCCAGCGGCTGGCAAAGCTCGCCAAGAACGTCGCGGCGGAAGCATCCAACTTCCTGATGGGCCGCACCTTCCTCGACATCGACATGGCGCGCGCCGCCGATCTGCTCGGCATGGAGCGGCGGCAGGCCGAATCCTTCCGCGATCTCGAGCGCGGACAGTTCATGGCGCTCGGCCCGGCCCTGTCGCGCCGGCCGCTGCGTTTGAATATCGGCGCGACCGAAACCCAGCCGCGCAATTCCACGCCGCGGCTGATGCCGATGCCTGAAACCACACTCGAAAATATGCGCGCCGTGATCCTGGCCGCGCCGCCGCCCGATGCCAGCCGGCCGCAGCGCCGGCCCGCGCCTGATCTGCTCGAACAGCTCCGCGCCGCGAAGGCTGCGGCACCGGAGATTCGCCCCGAAATGATCGAAGTACCGGTCAGTGCCGAGGAGCTCGCCGAGCGGCGCCAGCGCGTCGACCGCACCTTGCGCGCCGTGCTCGCCGCGCCCGATGCCGGCTTCCGCGCCGTGGGCGTGCTCTATCAGGAGTTCGTGGTCCGCTGCCGCATCGAGGGGCTCGGCGCGGCTGTGCCTGACCTCCACGAATTCCGCCGCATGCTGACGCATGCGCGCGCCGGGCTCGGCACCGATCTCGCTGGCGACGATGCCTGGCAGGACGTTACGCTGCGCGCTTCGATCCTGCCCGACGACATGCAGGGCGTGTTCATGATGATCGCGCGCGCGGCGAAAGAAGGCTGGCCGTGCCCGGGCGACGCCGCCATTGCCCGCGCCTATGGCTCGCATTCACTGCGCCGGGCGCAGCGCCTGCTCGGCTACATGGAGGAGCAGGGCCTGATCGTCTGCCAGCTCGACGGGGCCGGCCGCAGGTTCGTGACGCTGGTGGAGCTGGCCTGGGCCACCGCGCCGGGCGATCCCAATGCCGACGATCTGCCGGCGGAGCCGGCGCAGAACGCGGCGTCGGCCTAGAACGCTCCCGCCACAGTCAGGCGGAACGTCAGCGGCTCGACGGGGTGCAGCACGTAATCCATCACACCGTTCTGGCAGACCGCCGCCGGCGCGACGCCGCCGGTGCAGAGATTGTACAGCGTGTCGGCCTTGAGCAGCGAACCATAGGCATAAGTGATCTGGTTCGCCTGCGTGTTGAAGAGATTGAGCACGTCGAGCTGAAGGCGCCAGCCATTGTCGATGCGATAGCCGAGGCGTCCGTTGAAGATGCTGGTCGCGGCCGAGCGAAACGCATTGTCTTCCGTCAGCGGGCTCGACGCCAGATAGCGCCAGCGCAAGGACCCGAACCAGCCCGTCTTCTCGCCGAGCGTGATGCCGGCCGAGGCCACCATCGCCGGCGCATTCGGAATGTAATTGCCGGGCGCGTTGCCGAACTGCGCCTCGGGATAGCCGGCGAGGGAGGCGTAGACCTCCGCCTGCTCGCTGTCAGTGCCGCGAAAGCGCGCATGCGTCATCGCGACGTCGGCGTCGATGTCGATCCACGATCGAGGACGATAATGATTGGTCCACTCAAAGCCGTAGCGGCGGCTGGCGCGGGTCGCCGAGGTATCGCCGGCATCGCCGGAAAACAGAATCTCGGAATCCTGGTCGAGGATGAAGATGCTGAGCGACGTGTCGAGGCCGGGAACGATTTTGCTGCGAACACCAATTTCCGCGCCACGCGTGTGGACCAGCAGCGGCGACGGCGTGAGCCTTGTGGCAGGATCACTCGGGTCTTCGGTCGTGGTCGCGCCGCGAGCGTCGTTGGAATGCATGCCGTAGCCGGCGCCGAGGAAGAATTCGGTCTGGTTGAACGGACCAAGCGCCATCCTGAATTTCGGGCTGCCGAGCGCGGAATTGGCGCGGCCGGAATTGTTTACGTTGAACAGCGATGTGACGTCGGCGGCGTAGTAATCGCCGCGCAAGCCAATTGTGGTCCGGAGCCAGTCGGTCCAGCGCACGGTGTTTTCGGCGAAGAGACCGACACTGCCCTCGCCGACCTTGTCACTGCGGACGTTGGAGACGAAGCCGCGCTGAAAATTGTTGGTCAGCGCAAGATCGATTGAGTCGTAGCGCGACTGTAGGCCGATGGCGGTCTGCATCGGCAACCCCGCGAACGAGCCGTCCAGCGTGCGCGAGATGTTGGCGCCGGCCATCAGGCGGTCGTCGTGCTGGTGGAACTGGTCGCCCAGCACGGGATTGCTCAGAAGGTAGGTGAAGTTGTTGAAGAGATCGAGTTGGCTCTTCACGACATAGGCGTTGGCTTTCCACGACCCCACATCGTCACTCTGCGCCACGCGGGCCGAGAGCGCGAAGCGATTGGTGTTGCCGCCGTCGCTTGGATCCTCCGAGCCGAACCGGTCGAGCAGGCCGGTCGCGATCGCGCGCTGCGGCACCTGGTCGGTCGAATTCCATTTGTTCGCATAGGCCATGCCGGTGACGGACACGCCCTCGGTCGCGGTGCCCTGGCTGTAACGCACGAGGCCGTTGAGCTTGCGGACATTGTCCGGATTGTCCCACGGGCCGTTATAGGTGCCGAGTTCGCCCGCGACGAGCAGCGAACCGTCACCGACCTTCGCTGAGTCCATGCCGAGCAGGCGGCGATAGCCGAAGCTGCCGGCGGTCACCTGCGCAAGACCCTTGGTGCGGTCGATCAGGCCGATGTGAACGCTGCCGACCGAGGCGAAATCGCCCTCGTCGGCGAAGTACGGCCCCTTGCGTACGTCGATCGCGGCAATGGATTCTGGGATCAGCCAGTTCAGGTCCGCATAGCCCTGGCCATGCGCGTGCGTACGCATGTTGACGGGGACGCCGTCCACCGTGATGGCGAGATCGGTGCCGTGGTCGAGATTATAACCGCGCAAAAAATACTGGTTGGCTTTGCCCTCGCCGGAATGCTGGGTCACGATCAGCCCCGGCACGGCTTCGAGCGCTTCGCCCGGCCGTGCGAAAGGGCGTGCGTTGATCTCCTCGCCGGAGACGGTGATCTCGCTTGCCATGCCGGGCGGGCCCTTGACGCCTGAGGCGACGCTGCGCGCGTTCGGTGCTTGGGTCGCTGTCGGATCGACAACGATGCCGCCGTTCGAGCGGACCGGTTTGCCGGCTCGTCGCGCTACGGCGGGTTTCTTGTGAGGTCTCGTTTCGCCGCCGCTGACCTGGACCGGCGGCAGTTCGCGCGAGGTGCCTGCGTTCTGCGCGAAAGCGTCGCCGCCATCCGCGAGCAGCACCAACGCCGAAAATGCCGTCAGCGCGCCGCAGCATCGGCCGGGCTCAAACCGCCTCGGTGGCATCGGCGCGTTGCAGCACTTTTGGCGCGGCCGCGCAGCCGAGCGCAAACATGCGGCGATAGAGCACGACCGAGACGAGCCATACGATCGCGAACAGCGCGATCACGGCGAAGCCGACATTGGCGAGCGAGTCGTTGAGTGCGTCGACCAGCGCCCACACGCCGCCAGAGAGACCAAGGCGATCCGCGATCAGCCCGAGCGCCTCGATGCCGCCGATCAACAGCGCCACCGCCACGGAGGCGCCGGTGATCGTGAGATTGTACCAGAGCTTTCGCAGGGGATCGACGAAGGCCCAGCGATAGGCGCTCACCATCAGCGCGGAGTCGGCGGTGTCGACCAGCGCCATGCCCGACGCGAACAGCGCGGGGAAGACGAGAACATCGACGAGCGACGCGCCGCGCGCGGCTTCGCTGGCGGAGATGCTGAGCAGGCCGATTTCGGTTGCGGTGTCGAAGCCGAGCCCGAACAAAAAGCCGAGCGGGTACATGTGCCAGGGCTTTGTCACCAGGCGGAACATCGGGCCGAGCAGCCGCGCCAGAAGGCCGCGATTGGCAAGCAGGGCATCGACGCCCTCGGCGTCGTGAATCCCTTGCTCCCGTGCCGCGCGAAACGTCCGCCACAGGCCTGCGAAGATGACGAGATTGATGGCCGCGATCAGCAGCAAAAACAACGCGGAGACCGACGTGCCGATGAAGCCGCCGATCTCCCTGAGCGGGCTGTCGCCGCCAAGGCTCCCGACACCAAGACTCACGACGCCGAGCGCGAGCAGCATGGTCGCGACAACCACGATGGTGGAATGGCCCAGCGCGAAATAGAGACCGACACTGCGCGGCGCGCCGCCGGCCTGCATCAGCTTGCGCACGACATTGTCGATGGCGGCGATGTGGTCGGCATCGACGGCGTGGCGCAGGCCGAACACCCAGGCGAGCAGCGCGGTCGCCATCACCGTCGGCCGGTCGCCGAACGCCGCGAAAGCCCAGACCCACGCCGCGACATTGGCGGCGATCAACCCGCCGAACAGCAGCACCATTCCGGGCTCGACCGCCCGCAAAGACCATCTCGTCACGACAATCAATCCGTCCGCTGCACGCCCATCGCATGAGCGGTATGATCTTTTCATAAGATGGTCATACTGACCAGTGCAATTCAGGGGAGCCGCTTTGCAGGAATGCTTGTGGCCTTCCTTCGAGACGCCCGCTGCGCGGGCTCCTCAGGATGAGGTCTTGTTTCGCTGCGAGATGCCAAATCCTCATGGTGAGGAGCCCGCCAACGGCGGGCGTCTCGAACCATGCAAGCCGAGATGGCGCTAGGCAGCCTCGGAGCCGCCGAGATAGGCGTCGCGGACGCGGGGGTCGTCCTTCAGCGCACGGGCCGAGCCGGACAGCACGATCTTGCCGGTCTGGAGCACATAGGCCTCGTGCGCGATCTCGAGCGCGAGGCTGGCATTCTGCTCGACCATGAAGACCGAGACGCCTTCCTGGTTGATGGTGCGGATCAGTTCCAGCACGCGGTCGACGTAAAGCGGCGACAGGCCCATGGTCGGCTCGTCCATCACGATCATCCTGGGACGGCTCATCAGCGCGCGCGCCATCGCGACCATCTGCTGCTCGCCGCCGGAGAGCGAGCCGGCGCGCTGCGACAGCCGCTGCCCGAGCTTCGGGAACAGCGTGAGCATCTTGTCGAGATCCTGCGCCACTTCGGTGCGATCGTTGCGCACGAAGGCGCCCATCAGGATGTTTTCGCGCACGCTCATGTCCGCGAACAGCCGCCGCGCTTCCGGCACCGAGGCGATACCGCGACGGACGATCTGCGGCGTGGTCAGTCCCAGCAGCGAGGCGCCGTCGAAAATCACGTCACCGGAACGCGGCTTCACCAGGCCGAGGATGATCTTCATCGTCGTGGATTTGCCGCTGGCGTTGCCGCCGAGCAGGCAGACGATGTGGCCGCGCGGAACATTGATCGACAGGTCGAAATGCACCTGGGCCTGGCCGTAGAAGCTATTGACGCTGGTCAGCGCGAGCAGCGCATCGGGAGGCGAGTTCGTCATGCCGCGCTCTCCTGCTCCGTCGTCAGGCCGTGGCCGAGATAGGCCTCGATCACCTTGGGATCTTTGCGCACCTGCTCGCCCGGCCCTTCCGCGATCTTCTTGCCTTCGTCCATGACGATGACGCGGTCGGAGAGGCGCATCACCATTTCCAGCTTGTGCTCGATCAGGAGGATGGTCAGGCCCTCGCCTTTGAGTTCGGCAACGAGGCCCTGCATCTCCGCGGTCTCGGTCGGGTTCATGCCGGCGGTCGGCTCATCCAGCAGCAGCAGGCGCGGCTTCAGCGCGAGCGCACGGGCGATCTCGACGCGGCGGCGGTTGGCGTAGGAGAGGCTGTAGGCCGGCTGGTCGATCCGCGGCAGCAGGCGCTCGCCGAATCGCGCGAGAATGGCTTTCACCTCCTCGCGCAGCCGCTCTTCCTCGGCCTTGACGCTGGCCGGCCGCAGCAATGCCAATCCCAACTCCAGCAGCGGGCCGATCAGCGGCACGGCGGGCTTGACTGCACGCAGCCGCGTGTGGGCGCCGATCAACACGTTGTCCATGACGCTGAGATTGCCGAAGACGCGGCCGAGCTGGAACGTGCGCGCGATACCTTCGGCGGCCAGCCGCTCCGGCGAAAGACCCGTGATGTCCTGACCTTCGAAGTGAACTGTCCCGGCGTCCGGCCGATCGAGCCCGGTCACGAGATTGAACAATGTCGTCTTGCCGGCACCGTTCGGGCCGATGATGCTGATCAGCTCGCCCTTGGCGAGGTCGAGATCGACGGCATCGACGGCGGTCAGGCCGCCGAAGCGCCGCGTCAGCCCGCGCAGGGACAGCATGGTCGTGTGCTGCTCCGCCATCACATCGTCCCCAACAGGCCCTGCGGCCTGAACCGCACGAGCAGCAGCAGCACGATGCCGTAGATCAGGATGCGATACTCGGCCGCGATCCGGAACACTTCCGGCAGGCCGACCAGCGCGACCGCCCCGAGAATCGCGCCGACGACATTGCCGAGGCCGCCGAGGATCACCACGGTCAGCGCCAGAATGGATTGCTGCGTGTTGAAGGTCTCGTGGTTGATGTAGGAATAGAGATGCGCGGCGATGCCGCCGCTGACGCCGGCCGCGAAGCCGCCGAAGATGAAGGCGAGCGACTTGTAGCGGTTCAGGCTGAGGCCATAGGCGCGCGCGGCGATGTCGTCGTCGCGAATGGCGCGAAAACTGCGGCCGAGATGCGAGCCGAGCAGGCGTCCCTGCAGGAGCGCCAGTACGACCATCACGATGAAGCTGAACCAATAGATCGAAATCGGGCTGACCAACTCATAGCCGAACAGCGACAGCGGCGGGATGCCGGAGATGCCGATCGGACCGCGCGTGACGCTTTCCCAGTTCAGGATCACCAGCGACACGATCTCGCCGATGGCGAGCGTCGCGATCGACACGTAATGCCCGCGCAGGCGGAACGACGGCGAGATCAGCGCCGTGCCGAGCGCGGCGCTCATCAGGCCGCCGCCGATGATGGCGAGACCGACCGGGACGGCGAAATTGAGCGACAGCAGCGCGGAGGTGTAGGCGCCGATCGCCAGCAGCGCGGCATGTCCGAGCGAGACCTGGCCGATCGTGCCCGCCACCAGCGTGAGGCTGAGCGCGAGCATGCCGAGCAGCCAGGCGTTGATCAGGGTTTGGAGCACGTAGAAAGACACCGGAAAGAACGGCAGGACCGCGAAGATGCCGGTGGCGACCAGCAGAACCCAGCGCGGGATGCGAACGGGGCGGCTCGGCGCAATGAACGTGCCGGTGAGCGGCTCGGGCGGCGCCTGCCGTGCGCTCGCGAACAGGCCGTTCGGGCGCAGCACGAGCACCACGACGAGCAGCAGGAAGGCGAAGAGATTGCGGTAGCTGGTGCCGAACACGGCGACGCCGTAGCTCTCGACCAGTCCGAGCAACAGGCTGCCGATCACCGCACCGGGCACATTGCCGGCGCCGCCCACGACTTCGGCAACAACGCCCTTGAGCGTCGCCTGCAGGCTCATCGCGGTATCGATCTGGTTATAGTACATGCCAACCAATAGACCGGAGACGCCGCCAAGCGCAGCCGCGATTCCGAATACGGCCTGATTGACCCGGTTGACGTCGACGCCCATCTGCATCGCGGCGTCGCGGTCCTGCGCGGTGGCACGCACCGCCCAGCCAAGCTTGCTATAACGCAGGAACACGAACAGCAGCAGCGCGCTGGTGATGCCGACACCGGCGATGAGCAGATCAAGCGGGCCGATCGTGCCGCCGCCGATCTGGAATCGGACATCCGGCAGCTGGCTTGGCAGCGCGCGCGGATTGGGCGAGAAGGTCAGCATCACGAGCTGGTCGAGCACGAAGCTGATGCCGATCGTCGCCAGCAGCGGCGCGATGCGCACGGAGTTCTGCAGCGGACGCAGGCCGAACCGTTCGATGATCAAGCCGACCAGCGCCGCCGCCACCGCGACCAGGATGATGGTGAGCGGCAGCGGCGTATGCAGCTGCACCACCGCGACCCAGCCGATATAGGCGCCGACGAGGTAGATCGAGCCTTGCGCAAAGTTGATCAGCCGGCTGACGCCGAAGATTAGCGCGAGCCCGACCGCAACGAGGGCGTAGACGTTACCGACGATCAGCCCGTTGATCGTGTAGTCGAGCCAGGAAGACACGCAGGAGATCCCCTCAGGTCGGCTTGCCGTCCCAGAGCGCGAACTGGCCCTTGCGCACGACGAGCTCGGCGTTCATGGCGCCCTTGACGCGGCGGCTCTCGACGTCGAACGTCGCTTTGCCAAAGATCACGCTCGAGACGTCCTTCACTTTCGTGAAGGCGTCGCGGATGGCGCGCCGGTCGGCGCCGCCGATCTTGACGACGGCGGCCGCCATGTTCATCGCGTCATAGGCGTAGGCGTTGAACGCGTCGGGCTCCAGCCCGTTGTACTTCTTCTTGAAGCCCGTAATGAATTTCTGCACCTCGGGGCGCGGGTCTTCCGGAAAATAGCGCGTGCCGACATGGACGTCCTCGACCGCCTCGCCGCCGAGCTCCAGGAATTTCGGCGAGTAGACCGAGCTCGCGGCGCAGATCACCTGCTTGAGCCCGACTTGGCGCGCCTGGCGCGCGATCAGCGCACCGTCGGAGTAATAGGAGATCAGGATCAGTCCATCGGGATTGGCGTCACGGACGCGCACCAGCGTGGAGCGGAAGTCGCGCTCCTCCGCGATGTAGCCTTCGGTGATGGCGATTTCGGCGCCGTGCTCCTTCGCGGCCTTGACGAAATAATCGCGGCTGGTGCGGCCCCAATCGGTGTTGAGGTGCAGCACCGCGAGCTTCTTCAGGCCGAGACGTTTCACGGCATAGGCCGCCAGCAGCGGCTGCTCGTCGGCCTGGCTGACCGAGGTGCTCCACATGAAGTCACCGCCCTTGGTGAAATCGGGATGCGAGTTGGTGAAGCCGAACTGCACCAGCCCGCCGCGCTGATAGATCGGCGAGGCCGCCATCGAGGCGGGACTGGAGAAGTCGCCGAGCTCCATGACGATCCTGGGATCGGAGACGAATTTCTGGGCGATCGCCACCGACTGGCGCGGGTCGCTCTGGCTGTCTTCGAAACTGTAGGCGAGCTTGCGGCCGTTGATGTTGCCCGCTGACTGGATCTCGTCGAGCGCGAGATCAAAGCCCTGCCTCCACTGCGTGCCATATTGCGCGTTCGGCCCGGTCAGCGGACCGCTGACGCCGAGCAGGATCGGCTCGGACGATTGCGCGAAGGCGGCGCGCGAGAAGGCTGCTCCCGCCATCATGGCGGCAAGCGAGCCCCTGACCAGGGTACGACGATCGATGTTGCTCATGCACGGCTCCATCCACTTAATGTTGAAACAAGCAGCAATTTCTATGCCGGTGAGATTGGCTACTTCGAGGGCTCGCCGAGCGACAGCATCAGCCGGTTCGCCCAGTTGAAGAACGACGCGCCGTTGATGACGTCGACGATCTCCGCATCGTCGAGACCCGCACGGCGCAGCTCCTCGACATTGTCAGGGCCGAACGCAATCGGCGTCGCAGCCAGCGCCACCGAGGCCTTGACGACCGCATTCCATCGCTCGCCGAGATCGGCGCCAACGCCTTCGTCGAGCAGGCGCTGCAAATCGTCGCGGCGTTTGGAATAGGTGCTGGCGAAACGCGCATGCACGGAGGCGCAGTAGATGCAGCCGTTGTAGCGGGAAGTCGCAGCCGCCGCGAGCTCGCGCTCAGCGCGCGGCAGGCCGTCGGCGACGTTGTAGAAGATGTCCTTGTCGGTCTTGGTGCGGGCTTCCAGCACCTCGGGATCGCGCACCAGCAGGCGGAAATACTCAGACTTGGAACGGGAGCGATCGACCAGGCCGGCGAAGTGCCGCTCGGTCAGCTCGGCTTCGGGCAGCGGATCGATCCACGACACCCAGCCCAGTTCATCCTGGGTGAAGACGACGGCCGGATTGACATTGTTTGCAGCGCTCATGATGCAGCCTCCTTACGCGCCGGCCGCGGCGTTCGCTGTGTGCCCGAGCGAGGCACCGAGCACGCGCAGTCCGGTGACGACGCGCACCTGAAACGACAGGAACGCGACGAGCTGAGAGAACGTGACGATGCCGGTGCTCGACCAGCCGGCGGCGAGCAGCGCCTTCATGTCGGCTGACGCGGCATCGCGCGGGCGGAACACCAGCAGATGCGCATGCTCAAACGCCGCAACGAGCCGGGTGCCGAGATCGGGCTTGCGCTCCGCGCTGACCCGGTAGATCAGGCCGGCCTTGTTCTCGACCGACAGCGGGCCGGCGGGAAAAGCGCCGTACGGCCCGGAGGTCTCGCCCCGCGCGATTTCGACATCGACCGCTTCCACCAGGCGGGCTCCGTCGGCGGTCGCCGCGAGCTTTGTCCGATAGAAGCCGGCCATATCGGGCTCGCGGTGAAGACCGATCACGAAGAGTGCGACCGCCGCGCGCTCCAGCAGCGAAAAATCGCCGGCGTCGATCGGCTCGAACAGCGAGAGATAGCTCTTCTGCGCGTTGTCGCGTGCCTGCATGCGACGCCCGCGAATGGCGTCGAGGGACGAATCCGGTTCGATCCCGGCGAGCGTGTCGATGATATCTTTCGTACCCATCATTTGGCCTCGTACAACGCTACTCTGTTCATTCCGACTAACCTGCCAGCGCGACATCGGGCGCCGTCCGCGTCCAGCCCAGAGCCGGCGCGACTTTCTCCGCGACCAGCGCGATCGAACGCAGGATATGGGGGTGCGGCGCATCGACCGAATGCGCCTGGAACACCAGGTCGGTCACCCGCTCCAGCGTGGCGTCGGTGCGCAGTGAGGCGATAACGTCGTCGGCCGCGCCGACATGTGTGTCGAACGCGGTGATCATCTCCTCCAGCGTCTCGCCCGGCTTGGCGTGGCCGCCCTTGAGGAATTGCGGCAGGGCGCGCCGCAGCCCGATATCGGCAAGGCGCATCGCTTCAGTCCGGTCGTCGGCGACGAAGACGCTGCGCGAGGCCATGATGCGGGGCTCGCGTCCCGGCGGCAGCGCTTCGAGATAGGCATCGATGACCGGATTCTGAATCTCGGCCAGCGTTGCCTTCGGCGCTTCCTTGGGCCTCGGCTGCGTGCGCGACAGCAACAGGCCATCGCCCGCCTTGCCGGCACGCGCGCCGCCCGCCACCGAGAACGTCGCCTGCCAGATCCGGCCGTCCAATTGCGGCCGCTGCGGATAGAGCGTATCGCCGCCGTCAAGCGGCTTGCCGACCAGCGCGGTACGAACGACCTGAAGATTGCGGGCAAATATCTCGTTGCGCTGGGCGCTGTCGAGGCCGAACGCGGCAAAGGCCGAGGGGTTGCCGCCGGTGCCAACGCCAAGCTCGAAGCGGCCGTTGCAGAGCAGATCGAGCACCGCGGCGTCCTCCGCCACCCGCACCGCGTTCTCCAGCGGCAAGGTGACGATGCCGGTGCCGAGGCGGATGCGCGAGGTCTGCGCGGCGACGTAACCGAGGAAAGTGAAGGGCGACGGCAGGCCGCCCTCGCGCTCGTGGAAATGATGCTGCGCGATCCACGCGGAATCCAGGCCCGCCTTCTCGGCGCGCACGATCTGCTCGGCCGCAAAGCGATAGCGCTCAGCGGGCGGGGCCTCGTCGAGAAGCCGCGTGAAGAATCCCAGGCGTTTCAGGTTTGCTAAGCGTTTCATGCGACCCCTGTCGGGCGAGGATGGGCCCCGATGATGTCGGTTGCCGCAGCTCCAGACAAGCGGGCATTGCGCAAGGCTGCCCGCCGGGATCGCCCCGGAGCTGGGCTTTGGCTGGACTCTGGCTGGGCAGACCGCCTACCAGCTCGGCAGCACCGCGCCCTTGAACTTGGTCAGGACGAACTCCCTGACCTCTGCCGAGTGGTAGCTGTCCACGAGGATCTTGACCCAGGGCTTGTCCTTGTCGGCCGTGCGAATAGCGATCAGGTTGACGTAGGGACCCTTCGGGTCCTCGCGCAGGATCGGATCCTTGACCGGATCGAGGCCAGCCTGGGTTGCATAATTGGTGTTGATCGCGGCGGCGTCGACATCGTCGAGCGCGCGTGGCGCCTGTGCCGCGTCGACCTCGATGAACTTCAGCTTCTTGGGATTCTCGGTGATATCAAGCACCGTCGGCTTGAAGCCGGTGCCGTCCTTCAGCTTGATGGCGCCCTTGTCGCGCAGCAGCAGCAGCACGCGGCCGCCATTGGTCGGATCGTTCGGGATCGAGACCTTGCCGCCCTCGGGGATGTCGGCGAAGGCCTTGTGCTTCTTCGAATAGACGCCGATCGGGAAATTCACGGTTAGCCCGACGGACTCGATCTTGTAGCCGCGGTCGGCCTTCTGGTTGTCGAGATAAGGCTGGTTCTGAAACGAATTGGCCTGGATCTCGCCGGCATCGAGCGCTGCGTTCGGCACGACGTAGTCGGAGAATTCGATGAGCTGGATGTCGAGACCCTGCTTGGCGGCGATCGGCTTCACGGCCTCGAAGATCTGGGCGTGCGGCCCCGGCGTCACGCCGATCTTGATGGTCTCGGCCGAGGCGGCGGCCGACCAAGCGGCGGCGAACGCAGTCGCGAGGATCAGGGGGAGGCGAAACGACATCTTGGTCTCCATAACTCGGCGGCAATAATTGGAACCGTATTCGCTTCTCCGCGGGGCGAAATCAATGAAATGAAAATCCATATTGGCCGGCTGACGCGGACGACGTTTCTCCGTTCGACGCCGTGTGGGGAACGAATGCACCTGCGCAAGCGTGAGGCGTATCACGGCAAAGCAAATTTCCGCATTTCTTCAGGCATAGCTTTGAACCGCTGTTCGCCGACCCGGCGCTGTCGTTCTCCGAAAAAGTCTCGCGTCGGCTGGCGCTCCCGAACACGCCGCTCAAATTGCTGAGCAATTTGCTGCTGCTGTCGGCGCTGGCGGTTGGCGTTACCGGCCTGCAGTGATGCCGGTTTACTCCAAGCGCCACGTCGCCGGCGACAGCATGATCAGGGCGCAGATCGCGGCATAGGCGGCAAGCGACACCGTGACCATCGTGGCCAGTCCCGCCATTCCCGCCCCAAAGCTCGCCACCGCGATCCAGCCGCCGCCGGCCGCAATCAGGATCCGCATGAGCGCGCCTGCGAGCGGCCCCATGGCGCGGCCCGTGCCTTGCACGGCAAAGGACGTGACGAAGCCGAAGCCGAGCGCTGCATAAGCGGGAGCGACGATGCGCAGGTAAGTCGCGCCTTCGCTCACGACCTCGGGATCGTGGCTGAACAGGTTCAGCCACGAGGTCGGGAAGATCGCCACCAACAGGCCGATCGCGCCGGTCATGATCATGCCGACGATGCCGCTGACCCAGCCGATTTTCCGCGCCCGCGCCGTTTGCCCCGCGCCCGTGTTGACACCGACCATGGTCAGCGTCGCCGTGCTGATGCCGAACAGCAGCGGGATCATGATGTAGTCGAGTCGCGAGGCGATGCCGTAGCCGGCAAGCGCCGAGGTGCCGAACAGGCCGACCGCGCCGGTGACGAGGATGACGGTGAGATTGGTCAGCACCGCGTTGAAGGCGGTGGGGATGCCGACCTTCAGCATGTCGCCGAAGATTTTTGCGCGCAAGGGCACGATGTGCAGTCGCAGACCGGACTTGCCCGACGACATGTAGCGGAGCAGGAACAGCATCGCCGCGCCATAATAGAGGCCGAAGGCGATGCCGGCGCCGCCGATGCCGAGCCGCGGGATCGGCCCGAACCCGAAGATCAGAGCCGGCGAGACCGGAATGGTCACGATCGCGCCGACCAGCGTCACCAGCGCGGGCACCTTGACGTTGCCGGCGCCGCGCAACGCCGCGGCCTGGAGATTGACGATCCACACCGGGATGGCGCCGGCAAAGAGGTAGTTGGAATAGGTGGTGGCAGCTGCGAGCGCATCGCCCGCGCCGCCGAGGGCGCGATACAGATGCGGTCCGCCGACGATGACGCCGAGCGTGAACACGCCGCCGGCAATGATCGCGAGCACCACGGCGTGAAACAACGCGGCCTCGGCGTCGTCGCGTCGGCCGGCACCGACCGCGCGCGCAACCGAGGAGGCAACGCCGCTACCGAAGCCGCCATTCGACATCATGGTCATCAGCATGAAGATCGGGAACACCAGCGCGGCGCCGGCGAGCGCATCGGTGCCGAGGAAGCCGACATAATAGGCTTCCGCGATGTTGACCGCGGTTTGCGCCACCAGGACCGTCACGGTCGGCAGGGCGAGTTTGAGCAGCGTCGGCAGGATCGGCGCCATCAGCAGCGCGGCACGCTTCTGCTCGGCGGCGCCTTCTGTTACCGCGGCGCTCTCTGTTGCCGCGGCGCTTGGGACGGGCGCGAACGCCCGGTGGAGCGGAGCCGCGGTGCGGGCCACGGCTTGCGTGGCTGACAAGGCCGGCGCGGCGGCATCCTCGACTGACATGGGTTTGATCCTGTACGTCACGGACCGCCGGACGGCCGCCTATTGCATTACATCCATAATGTATTATTATGATCGTAATGCAATAGGCCACGCCTCACGATCTTGTGGCCGGGCGATGGCCAGGTCGCGAGGAGGCGGGATTGGCGCGGTACGACAAGGGACACAGGGACACCACACGGCGGCACATCATCGACGTCGCCTCGTCGCAGTTTCGGGAGAGCGGCATCGCCGCGGTCGGCCTCGCCGGCATCATGGCGGAGGCCGGCCTGACCAACGGCGCCTTCTATACGCATTTCGCCTCCAAGGAGGATCTGGTGCGCGCGGTGCTGTGTGAGGCGCTGGAGCGGCGCGAGCAGAGGCACAAGGACAATCTCGCAAACGGCGTCGCGCTTGAGACCACGATCCGCGACTATCTCTCCCCCAGGCATCGCGACCGCGCGGCGACTGGCTGCCCGACCGCAGCGTTGGTTTCCGAGATCGCGCGGCACCCGAAGGCGACGCGCGACGCCTTTACCGGAAAAACGGCCGATCTCATCGCGCTGATGGCCGCGCGGATGCCGGATGGCTCGGCTGCGGAGCGTCGGCGACGCGCGATTTCGGTCTACGCCACCATGGTCGGCGCGCTGCAATTGTCGCGCGCGGTGAGCGACAGGCAATTGTCGGAGGAGATTCTCGAAAATGCAGTGGATGCCGCGCTGGCCCTTGCGAACGGGCGCTGAGGCATGTCGGCTCTCGGAGGGAGCATGTGTGGCAATTTCCTGGCGGCTGCAATCAATCTCCGGCTGGAGCAACATCGCGATACTTGATGTGCCCGCGGCGACCGGGTTAGCGTTCCGGCGCGGCCTTAGAACTTCCCCAAGTTCACCTGAGCTCGCACCGGATCGCCGCCTAGGTCTCTCAGGCGGTCCAGTTACCGCTATTCGCACTCAGCTCCTCGCGTCCACCTGGCCGTTGCGGCCGGATGACACTGCCTGCGCGGCATAGGCGGACGCTGCGGCCGACGCCGGTGAGTAGTGCGACAGGGATTCGGCGAGTTCCTCGGCCGCCTCGGTGAGCTCTTTCATGACGGCGGCACTGTCCGTTGCATGACCGCCGGAGGAATGCAGCACCTCGAACGAGATTCCATTCGGAAGATCGACATGGACCTTGTCGAGCCCCACAGTGTCGGGCGTGTCGTTATTCTGCGCTTGATCGGCATTCTGAGCTTGATCAGCGCCGGATGTCGAAGTTCCTGATATCTGCTGGCTCGCGAGCCTCTGCACGAAATCCTCGATGGATTTGAGCGCGCTGCTGTCGAAGCCACCGCCGCCGAAGTGGACGATGCCGATCGACATGCCGTTCGGCAAGCTCACCTTGACCTCGTCGTAGGGTGTGCCATCGTTCAGCAGGGACGCGAACATCGAGACTCCATCTTGTGAATCGGCCGATTTCGCCTGCCCGGTGGACCAAGGCGAACCCGCCGCGCTTCCACCACCGATGCTGCTCATACTGCTGACGCTCATACCAAACTCCACTCCATTGCAAACGCACGTTCTGCGTGCAACGAGCATGCCAGATGAGAGCGTTATTGCCATCAAGGGCTTATCACTGATTCCTGATGGCAGGTTCGTCACGCCGGCAAATCTGTCCCGGCAGAAACTGCCCATCTCCACCCTCGTCATTTCGCCGCAGGACTTTGCTCTCTTGCCGGCATTGCCGCCCCGGCCCTGATGAAACATGATGGGCTTTGGCCGGTGGCAATGTGCAGGTGGAGCTCAACCGATGAACGAAAACGAAATCCGCAAGTCCATCGCGGAGGTGAAGCAGGGCACGCTGTCGCGACGCTCGTTCATGAAGACGATGGCTGCGATCGGGATCGCAGCGCCGGTTGCCAGCCAGATCCTGCTCTGGAACGACGTGGCGATGGCGGACGCCACGCTGCCCTACAAGCCCACCAAGGCCGGCGGCGGTGGCCCGCTCAAGATCCTGCTCTGGCAGGCTCCTACGCTGCTCAATCCGCATTTCGCGCTGGGCACCAAGGACCAGATCGCCTCGCGCGTGTTCTTCGAGCCGCTCGCCGGCTGGGACAAGGACGGCAACCTGTTCCCCTGCCTCGCCGCCGAGGCTCCATCCAAGCAGAACGGCGGCCTTTCGCCGGACGGCCTGAGCGTTACCTGGAAACTGAAGCAGGGCGTGAGATGGCATGACGGCAAGCCCTTCACCGCCGACGACGTCGTTTTCACTTGGCAATACGCCTCGGATCTCGCCACAGCGGCGTACACCACGGGATCCTACAAGGACATCACGGTCGAGAAGATCGACGACCACACCGTCAAGGTTATCTTCAAGAGCCCGACGCCGTTCTGGGCCGACCCCTTCGTCGGCTCGGTCGGTCCGATCCTGCCCAAGCACCATTTCGGCGACTATGCCGGCGCCAAGTCGCGCGAGGCGCCCGGCAACCTGAAGCCGGTCGGCACCGGTCCCTACAAATTCGTCGAGTTCAAGCCCGGCGACCTGATCAGGGCCGAACGCAATCCCGACTATCACGTCAAGAACCAGCCGCATTTCGACACGCTCGAAATCAAGGGCGGCGGCGATGCGGTCTCCGCGGCGCGCGCCGTGCTCCAGACGGGCGAATACGACTATGCCTGGAACATGCAGGTGGAGGAGGAGGTCCTCAAGCGCATGGAGGCAAGCGGGAAGGGCAAGCTCGACGTCACGCCCTCCGGCAACGTCGAGTTCATCGTCCTCAACACGACGGACCCGTGGACCGAAGTCGACGGCGAGCGCTCCAGCGTCAAGACCAAGCACCCGACGCTGTCCGATCCCGCCGTTCGCCGGGCGATCAACCTGCTGATCGAACGCGAGTCGATCCAGAAGTTCATTTACGGCCGCGGCGGCGTCGCCACCGCGAGCTTCGTCAACGCACCCAAACAGTTCAAGTCAGCCAAGCTGAAATACGAGTTCGACGTCGACAAGGCCAACAAGGTCCTCGATGAAGCCGGCTGGGCCAAGGGCGCGGACGGCATCCGCGAGAAAGACGGCAAGAAGCTGAAATTCGTCTTCCAGACCTCGACCAATGCGCCGCGCCAGAAGACGCAGGCCATCATCAAGCAGGCTTGCCAGAAGGCGGGCATCGAGATCGAGCTCAAGTCGGTCACCCCTTCGGTGTTCTTCTCGTCGGACGTCGGCAACCCCGACACCTACTCGAAGTTCTATGCCGACATGGAGATGTACAACACCACGCAGCCGCAGCCCGACCCGGAGCGGTTCCTGAACCAGTGCGTCTCCTGGGAGATCTCCAACAAGGACAACAAATGGCTGGGCCGCAACGTCTCGCGCTGGTCCGATCCCCAGGCTGACAAGGCCTACAAGGCGGCCCAGAACGAGCTTGATCCGGTCAAGCGCGCCGCACTGCTGATCAAGATCGACGAAACTTTTTGCGAGGCCAACGTGTTTCTGCCGCTTCTATCCCGCAACATCGTCAATGCAGGTGTCAACAACCTCATGGTCGACATGTCAGGGTGGGACGTCACGACGTGGAATCTGGCGAGTTGGT
The DNA here is from genome assembly GCF_040547985.1 of Bradyrhizobium sp. LB14.3. NCBI lineage: Bacteria > Pseudomonadati > Pseudomonadota > Alphaproteobacteria > Hyphomicrobiales > Nitrobacteraceae > Bradyrhizobium > Bradyrhizobium sp. LB14.3. The sequence goes on along the minus strand of NZ_JBEPQT010000011.1, from coordinate 76,057 downwards.
ACCGCAACTGACGCCGGGCAGGCTGAACGCTCAATCTCCGGCTCGGGCCCACCAGCTCAATCCCTGCCGGCACTTCTGTTCACATGTGAACAAATCCGGCCAGGCCCTCGCATTGGGGCGAAGGTGGCGATCGGCGTGGCATCAACCACTTGAACCATTTGCGCAGCAATCGACCAACAGGTCCCAGATCCGTTCCGCCTCGCCCGATTTGCGGCTGTCCAGCCCCTTCTCCGCGCCGGACTGCGAATAGGCCGCCACCGGACGGGCCTCGCGAGGCACGATCCATCGCTGCGAGATCGGGTCGTACCATTTTCCGATGATCATCTCAGTCACGTCAATCGATCCACAGATTCGACTCAAGTTGAATGACACGGTCCGCGGGTTTCTTCCAAAGCCGTTCGCAGCGCATCGCCCATTTACCAATCGGCTTCTCGCGCGATCGTTCCCGCCGCCGCGTCAGCCCGGCCGCGCCGGATGAAGCGTACGGGGATGCCGCTCATGCAGCAGTCGCGCGAGCTCTTCCCGCTCAGCAGCCCGTCCCTTCATGGCGGTCTCGAACAGCGCTTCCTGGATGTCGCGAGGCATGTCGCCCCACACGTCCATCGCCGCCCGTCCGAGCAGGTTCGCGAGATGATCTGCTGCATCACTCATTCGGTTCTCCTGATCTGCGCACGGAAATGGAACAGCCGCGGCCGTGCGGCGTTCCAGTTCGTGGAGCATTACGAGTGTCGCTACGGCATGCTGATCGCCTGGGCGGAGGAACTTGGGCACGACCACATCGTGCGCTTCCTCACGACCAATTTGAACGAAGCGAAAGCTGCCAACACCGTTCTCATGGCGCGCAGATGAGTCTTCAGTTAGATGAACGGTTTCCCACCCGTGACCGCCAGGGTCGCTCCTGATGTGTAGCTCGAGAGCGGATCGGCAAGCATGACATAGGCGGTCGCGAGCTCGGCCGGCTGCCCGGCCCGCTGCATCGGCACCTGCTTGCCGAAATTCTTGACGGTGTCTTCCGGCATGGTCGACGGAATGAGCGGCGTCCAGATCGGACCCGGGGCGACCGCGTTGGCCCGAATGCCCTTCGTCGCCAGCATCTGGGCGAGCCCACCGGTAAAGTTCTGAATGGCACCCTTGGTTGTGGCATAAGCCAGCAGGGTCGGATTCGGCATGTCGGAATTCACCGACGCGGTGTTGATGATCGCCGCTCCCGGGCGCATGTGGGGGATCGCAGCCTTGGTGAGATAGAACATGGCGTGGATGTTGGTCTCGAACGTCCGCTGCCATTCCTCGTCGCTGATGTCAGCGAGGTCCTTGAACGTGGCCTGATGGGCCGCGTTGTTGACAAGGATGTCTATCCCGCCGAGCTCCTCGACGGTGCGCCGAACGATCGCGCGGCAATGATCGGGATTGCGGATGTCGCCGCGGATCAGGACGATCTTGCGTCCCTCGCGCTCCACCAGCGCCTTGACCTCGGCGGCATCCTCGTCCTCGTTCAAATAGGCGATGACGATGTCCGCGCCTTCCCGGGCATAGGCGATCGCGACCGCGCGGCCGATGCCGCTGTCGCCGCCGGTGATGATCGCCTTTTTCCCGGCCAGGCGCGCCGCGCCCTTGTAACTTTCCTCGCCGTGATCCGGTCGAGGATTCATCGCGCGCGTCGAACCGGGCATCGATTGCTGCTGCGGAGGAAACGGCGGCTTTGGATATTCGGTCATGGAGCGGCTCCAGGAATTTGCTGCGCTAACGGAAAGCCGTCGGAAGCGTTCCTCGCCGTCCCATCACGCCTCTAGGCCAAGCCGCACGATGATGTCCCCCCTGGTGCACCAGAAGGGGGTCGATCTCGTGATCGAGAAGGACCGCCTCGATCACATGCGCCGCGCTGCCATGGCGCAGGCCTTCAGTTGGACACAGTCGGCCAGGTCGTACGCAGCCATCTTACAAATCTTCGATCCAGGCGGGCAACCGCAAGACAAGCAAGGAACGGAATCGCCTGAGGGACGGTTGCAACTCTACACAGGAGTTTTCGCCATGCGCCGCTCGAAACCACAGCCGATCCGCAACAAACTCGACCTGGCCGACCGTACTCAAGTGCGGCTCGTCAGAAAGCGTCTTGGGCTGTCGGATTCGGAGCTGACCAGCATCGTCGACCGGATCGGCAACTCGATTGCGGCGATCAGCAAGGAGGCGGCGCAGCAAAGGGCAACCACACTGCCCAAGCCGGACGATGTTCCTCCTGGCACCGTGATCGCCGCGGCGGCCGTCGGCGAGCAGGCGACAGTCGAAACAACGGCGACTGAACCAGTTTCTTGAAGGGCTATTCGGGGGCAACGATGGATCAACAAATACATTCGGACGACGCTCTGACGCGGGCGGCCTCGAGCCTGCGCCGCTCCCGGATCACCGAGGGCAAGCCGTTTCCGCTCGGCGCCACCTGGGACGGGCTTGGCGTCAATTTCGCGCTGTTTTCGGCCCATGCCACCAAGGTCGAACTCTGCCTGTTCGACGATAACGGTGAGACTGAATTGGAGCGGATAGAGCTCCCCGAATATACCGACGAAGTCTGGCACGGCTATTTGCCCGCAGCCCGTCCCGGTACCGTCTACGGCTACCGCGTCCATGGCCCCTACGACCCCGACGCGGGACACCGCTTCAATCCCAACAAGCTCGTGCTCGATCCCTACGCCAAGCAACTGGTCGGCCGGTTGCGCTGGGGACCGGAGCTGTTCGGCTACCAGCTCGACCATGCCGACAAGGATCTCTCCTACGACGAACGCGACAGCGCGCCCTTGATGCAGAAATGCCGCGTCATCGACCCGGCCTTCACCTGGGGCGCCGCGCGCAAGCCGGAAGTGCCGTGGGAGCGGACGATCGCCTACGAGATGCACGTCAAGGGTTTTACCCAGCTGCATCCGCTGGTGCCCGACGCAGACCGGGGCACGTTCTCCGGCCTCGCGCATGCGGAGGTTCCGGCCTATCTGCGATCGCTCGGCATCACCAGTGCGGAGCTGTTGCCGATCCATGCCTTCGTCGACGACAGCTATCTGGTCGAGAAGGGATTGCGCAATTACTGGGGCTACAACTCCCTCGCCTTCTTCGCGCCGGAGCCGCGTTACCTCAAGACGCCGCTGGCGAACGAATTCAAGGCCATGGTCAACCAGTTCCACGCCCACGGGATCGAGGTCATCCTCGACGTCGTCTACAATCACACCGCGGAAGGAAACGAGCTCGGCCCAACCCTTTCTTTCAAGGGCATCGACAACGCCAGCTATTACCGCCTGCTGCCGGACACGCCGCGCTACTACATCAACGACACCGGCACCGGGAACACGGTGAACCTGTCACACCCGCGCGTGCTTCAACTGGTCGCGGATTCCCTGCGCTACTGGGCGACCGAGATGCGGGTCGACGGCTTCCGCTTCGACCTCGCCACCATCCTGGCACGAGAGCCCTACGGTTTCGACGAAGGCGGCGGCTTCCTCGATGCCTGCCGCCAGGACCCCGTGCTCTCCAGCGTCAAGCTGATCGCCGAACCCTGGGACATCGGTCCGGGCGGCTACCAGGTCGGTCAGTTTCCGCCGGGATGGGCGGAGTGGAATGACAAGTTCAGGGACACCGTGCGCGCCTTCTGGAAGGGCGAAGAAGGATCGATCGCGGACTTCGCCAAGCGCGTGTCGGGATCCGGCGATCTCTTCAACAAGCGCGGGCGCCGGCCGTGGGCCAGCGTCAACTTCGTCACGGCCCATGACGGCTTCAATCTCAACGATCTCGTCTCGTACAACGACAAGCACAACGAGGCGAATGGCGAGGACAATCGCGACGGCCACAGCAACAATCATTCCTGGAACTGCGGCGCCGAGGGGCCGACGGACGATCCGGAAATCACGGCGCTACGCGAGCGCCAGAAGCGCAATCTGCTGGCGACCATGCTGTTGTCCCACGGCACACCGATGCTGCTTGCCGGCGACGAATTCGGACATACTCAGAACGGCAACAACAATGCCTATGCCCAGGACAACGAGACCGCCTGGCTCGGCTGGATGGGCATCACCGCGAACGGCCGCAGCCTGCGCGAATTCACGCGCAAACTGATCGCCACGCGCAAGGCATTTCCCATTCTCTACCGCAGCCGCTTCCTGGTCGGTTCCCACAACGAGGAGCTGGACGTCAAGGACGTGACGTGGCTCGCGCCGTCCGGAGAGGAAATGACGACGGAGCAGTGGCAGGACGGCAACGCCAAATGCTTCGCTCTGCTGCTCGACGGCCGCGCCCAGGAGACCGGGATCAAGCGCCGCGGCTCGGATGCGACCATGATGCTGATCTACAACGCCCATTACGACGTCGTGAATTTCACCTTGCCCGCCGTCGCCGAGGGACGCAACTGGCTCGGGTTGATCGACACCAATCAACCGGACGGGCAGATGCCCGCGTTCGAGTTCGGGCACGCTTATGCAATGACCGGGCGATCTCTCGTGGTGTTCGGTCTCGCTACCGAGACCGTCGCCACGCGCCGCCTGCGACAAGGCGTCGGAGCGCTGCTGGACGTCGTTGAGGCGCCGCTGCCCGGATAGTTCGCCATGATGGGGCGAGCCGACCCTTCGAGCTGACGCCAACAGGAACGCACGCAGGTCGGAGGCGTTCGAGTAGACGGGGCATCAGTCGGAGAACACCGAGATGAAGTTCACAGGTGCCGTTATCCTCGCTGCCCTTGCGCTGCCCGCAGCAGCCTGGGCGCAGTCCAGCAAGCCTGACGTATCGTCCGCGCCGAGCGCGCAGAATTCAGGGGCCGGCATTGCCGGACAGCCCGGCAACAAGAACGGTCCGGCCGCCAAGCCCGGTGAAACCGTCGGATCGAGTTCGACGAACTCCACCGGCAACCCCGCCGTGCAATCGCAGGACCCGTCGAATATTCAGGGCGCACCGGGCAATAAGAGCGGGCCGCCCGCCAAACGACCGGATCAGCGCTGATAAAGCGCGCGCAATCCTGCCGCCAACGACATCGAACGATCTGCGCCTGACACCACCGGCGCAGATCGTCTCGATAGGAACGAACCTTGAAGCCGCCCGTTCGCAAAACATCTTCTTCTCCTGTCCTTCGAACCCGAAAGTCCCCCCATGTATCACCACGTCAAGAAGCTGATGTTCACCGTTCGGGTGGACGAGCCGGATCCCCGCTTTGGCAACATGCTGCTTGAGCAGTTCGGCGGCGCCAATGGCGAACTTGCCGCCGCCATGCAGTACTCGATACAGGGGTTGAACTGCGAAGATCCCGATCGCAAGGACCTGCTGATGGACATCGGCACCGAGGAGCTCAGCCATCTGGAGGTGGTCGGCACGCTGGCGCGGATGCATCTCAAGCCGTCGAAGTTCGATCGCCAGGCGGCCGAAGCCGATCCCCTGATCGCGATCGCGGGCGGCGGTGGGGTCAATCTCTTCAACTCCCAGGGAAATGCCTGGACCGCCGACTATCTGAAGATCACCGGCGAGCTCGATGTCGATCTGCGCAGCAACATCGCCGCCGAGGCGCGGGCCAAGATCGTCTACGAGCGGCTGATCAATTTCTGCGATGACGCCGGCAGCAAGGACGCGCTGCAGTTCCTCATGACCCGCGAGATCACGCACATGAAGGCGTTCGCGCTGGCACTCGAGAGCATGGGCAAGCCGGCGTTCAGCATCGGCCGCCTCGCGCCGACGCCCGGCCTCGTCGACCAGTTCTTCAACGATTCCACCGGCGCCGGCGACCATGGCGAGATCGACACGCGCGGACCGTGGAACGAGGGCGGCGACTGGGTCTTCACGGACTCGCCGGCGATCCAGGCGGGCGAACCGGGTCCGGCCACCGCCATCGTAACGGAGAGCTCGCCGCCGGCGGACGAAGCTGGTCTCGGTGATCTGCTTATCAACGAGCTGCGCGATATCCTGCATGCCGAGAAGCAGTTGACCAAGGCGCTTCCCAAGATGGCGGAGGCTGCCCGCTTCGACCAGTTGCGCGAGCTGTTCGAGCACCACCTCGCGGAGACCGAAGCGCAGGTCGAGCGCATCAACGAGTGCTTCGAAATGCTCGGCAAATCCGCCCGCGCCAAGCCCTGCAAGGGGATGATGGGCCTCGTCGAGGAGGGCCAGGAGATCATGGCCGAAGGCGAGGACAAGGAGGACGCGGCGGCCGACCTCGCCCTGATCGGCGCGGCACAACGCGTCGAGCATTACGAGATCGCGGGCTATAGCACGGCGCGCAACCTCGCCCAGCAACTTCGGCACAGTGCCATCGTCAGCCTGCTGTCGAAATCGCTCGCCGAGGAGGAGAACGCCGACCAGCTCCTCAACCAGGTTGCCCGCTCGCTGATGTCGGTGGCGAAAATGCCGGCGACGGTCGAGCAGACCGAATAATCCCTAGGCGTCGAGGAGTTCGAGGAATTCCTCGACGCGGCTGAACGGGTCCTGGTCGCGGCGACCGGAATAGACGACGCGGTCGCCGTCGCGCTGGAGCGATCCCGCTTTCGACTTCGCCCTGGATTTCGGCAGCCTCCCCGGCAGGAACGTCGCGGCGACGGCCTCGGGCCCGACATCGAGCCTGACGATGCCGCGCCGCTTGCAATCGATCCGGAGTCCGGCGGATGCGAAGAAGTCGCGAGCCTCCGGCGGCAGTCTGCCGAAACGGCGCGAGATCTCCTCCTCCAGATCTTCCAGATCGTCGTCGCTGCGGCACCGGGCTGCGCGGCCATAGATCTCGAGCCGGACCGCTTCCGATTGCACGTAGCCTTCAGGCAGCATGTCGGCCAGCGGCATATTGAGATCGGGGACCCACAGATCGGCGCCGGTGTCGCTGCCGCGCTCGGAGGCGAGCTTCAGAAGGTGACTGTAGAGCACGGGTCCGAACACCTGGACGTGCCCGGACTGCTGTTCCGAGAACAGATCGCCGGCGCCCCTGAGGTCGAGGTCGCGCTCGCTGATCGCAAAGCCGGCACCCGGCTTGCTGAACTCCTCCAGCACCGCCAGACGCTTCTCGGACTGTTGCGAAGTCGATTCCGTTAGCAGATGGGCAAACGCGCGCGTGCCGCCGCGTCCCACCCGCCCCCTGAGCTGATGCAGTTGTGCCAGGCCGAACTTTTCGGGCCAGCACACCACGATGGTGTTGGCGCGCGGTATGTCGAGGCCGCTTTCCACGATATTGGTCGCCAGCAGCACATCCGCTTCGCCGTCGACGAAACTCATCATCCGGTCGTCGATCTCCTCGACGGGCAATCTGCCGTGCAGACAGACGATGCGCAGCTCCGGCGCCACCGATTGCACCCGCGCCAGCACCGGCTCCAGATCCTGGATGCGCGGACAGATCAGGAAGCTCTGTCCGTTCCGCCTGCGCTCGCGCAGCAGCGCCGCGGCAATGGCGGCTTCCGAAAGCGGCGCGATCCTGGTCACGATGGGAAGGCGATGAACCGGCGGCGAGGCGATCACGCTGAGATCCCTGAAGCCGGCAAGACCCGCAGCGAGCGTGCGCGGGATCGGCGTGGCGCTCATCCAGAGCGAATGAGCACCCTTTGCCAGTCCTGAAAGCTTCGTCTTCTCCGCCGCGCCGAAATGCTGCTCTTCGTCGATGATGACGAGGCCAAGATCGGCGAACTTCACGTCCTTTGCCGCGAGAGCCTGCGTGCCGACCACGACTTTCAGCCTGCCACGCCGCAGCCCTTCCTTCGTCTCCCGCGTCTCCGGGCCTGAACTGGCCCGCGACAGGCTTCCCACCTCGATCCCGAGCGGGCCGAACCGTTTGCGGAAGGTTTCGACATGCTGCCGTGCCAGCACGGTCGTCGGCGCCGCAATCGCCACCTGCTTGCCCGACAGCGCCACCGCGGCCGCTGCGCGCAGCGCCACCTCGGTCTTGCCGAATCCGACGTCGCCGCAGATCACCCTGTCCATGGGATGGCCCGACGCCAGATCGTCGAGGACGTCCTGAATCGCCTTGGCCTGATCGACCGTCGTGAAATAGGGGAAACGCGCGACGAATTTTTCGTAGTTCGCCCCCGGCGGCACCAGCTTGGGTGCACGGCGGCGGCGGCGCTGGCTGATGTGTTTGGCGAGCGCCTTGGCGGCGACCTGAATTTCCGCCTCCGCCTCGGTGCGCCGCGCCCACCAGCTGCTGCCGTCCGCCTTGTCCAGCGTCAGCTTGCCGGGCTCGCCGGCATACGGCCAGATCACGGCAAGATCGGACGGCGGCACCAGCACGGCATTGTCGCCCGCAAAGGCGAGCCGGACCATCTCGCGCCGCGATCCCCGTCCCATGTCGAGGGTCTGCAAGCCGTCGAGCACGGCGAGCCCGCGTTGCAGATGGACGATGGCGGCGCCCTTCTCGGGCACGTCAGGATGATCGAACGCCGGATTCCACGAGCGCGCCATCGGCTGCGGATGATGAGCCCGGCTGCCGAGCACGTCGGACGCGGTCACGACGACAAGCGGCTTGCGGCCCGTGCCAATGAACCCCGCGTCGAAATCGGCCAGCAGCGCGGCTTCGCGGCTCCGTCCCTTCGACACCTCGCTCCAATCGGCATGGCGCTCCGCCTTGATGCCGCTCATGCGCTCCATCGCGCGAAGGTCATCCTCGACCGCCGCGACGAACAGCAGCCGCGATCCACCGCGCTGCATGTCGGCGACGAAAGCGCGAAGTGCCTTGCGCGGCGCGGCGAGCTTCGAGAACTCCGGCGTCGAGATGAAGGCGGCCTTGCGCGGCAGCACGCTGAAGCTCTTCTTCAGCCGCTTCCAGTCCGCCTGCCCCAGATATTCGCGCTCCGCGTCCCTGCGGCCGGCGGCCTCCTCGATCGTGCCGAGCCAGCTATCGGCATGGGCCGACACCCCGGCATCCACGATCCATCGCGCGCGACCGCAATAATCCGGCAGCGTCGCCCGCTGTCCGCGCGTAGCTCCCAGCGCGATCCGTTCGGACATGGGGTCGATGGTCAATTCCTTGGTCTCGTAGACGACCTCGTGCTCGACCGGATCGACGGCGACGATCTTGCGGATCGTCTCGCCGGAATGCTCGATCCTGAAGGGCGCAAGCGCGCCGGCGGGAAATACTTCGAACGTCTTGCCGTGGAACAGGACGCCGCCAGGATACTCCGCCTCTTCGTCGAGATCGTAGCCGAGCGCTTCCAGCCGGCTCTCCAGCTCGGGCCCCGAATAGGGCGCGCCCACCTTCAGCGTGAGGCTCGACCGCGACCAGCTCGCCGGCAGCGGCAGCCGTTCCATGATGGCTTCCGCGGTGGACACCAGGAAGACCGGCTTCTTGGCCTTGGCGAGGCGCCGCAGCACCGCGCTGCGCCGGCCCGCGATCTCGCGGGACGGCTCGAGGCCGTCGAAGGGCAGCGTGTTCAGGCGCGGAAACACCAGCACTTCGACCAAGGGATCGAGCGCGTGGATCACGCCGCCTAGCCGCTCCGCCCTGCTCTCGTCGTCGCAGAGGAAGACGAGGCCGTCGCGGCCGGATTTTTCCCATTGCTCGAGCAGATGCAGCGCCAGCATACCGAGCGGCGATGAGGAGGCGACCGCGGAACGCGAGGCGCTCTTGCTTTTTGAGCCGCTACTTTTTGAGCCGATATTCTTTAAGCCGCTACTTTTTAAGCCTTGGCTCTTCGAGCCTTTGCTTTTTGAGCTCTGGCTCTTTGAGCTCCGGCTTTTTGTCTTTATCGCGCCGGTCGTGGCCCGGGCTTTCCTGGTGGGCGCCAATTTGTATCCAATGTTGTTTCGCAAATGGAGGCGAGCGTCGACGAGCCCTCCGTCGAGCTCCGTCCGCATCTCGGGCCTGAGCGCCCAATGACGTCATTACAATTTTGCAATTGCGTTGAAAAGCGGAGAGACAGGGCGAAGGCAAGCGGCCTGCGGGCAGAAAGCTATTGCAGGACCTTCGGCAGCACCACGACCACGTCGACGCTCTGCGCCAGGATCTGCGTCGCGACCACGGCAAGGTGATGCGAGAACTCGTCCTCGATCTCGGCCGCACAGTCTTCGTTGCGCGCAACGGCGAACAGCAGATTGCCGTCCATTTCGTCGAACCGGATGCCGGCGAAGAGGCGATCGAACGTTTCGGCGCCCGCGACGAACGCGATGCGCGCCTGGATGGCCTGGTCTTCGACGAGTGACAGCTTCCTCATCTGCGCAACATATGGCCGCAGTTCCCGAATGCAAGAGCCGGAGGGCGCTGGCGCGGCGTGCATTGCGAACTATATTGGTGGCATCGTCCCGCCTGACCGCCGTTTGCCCTTGAGGAAAGTCTTGATTCTCTTCCTGCTGCTGATGTTCGTGCCGATCGGCGTGTCGGCCGGCCGCTATTATTTACGCGGAGACGGCCGCGGCAATTGGCAGACGGCGGATCGCTCCAGCGCCGGCCTTCTGCCGTCCGCATCCGCCGATCCGGACGCGCTGATCCGCGTGTTCGCCGCGCGCACCGCGCGCTGGCGTAGCATTTTCGCCGTCCACACCTGGATCGTCGTCAAGGAGAAAGGTGCCGCCACCTACAGCCGGTACGACTACACGGCCTGGGGCGACCCGATTCGCAGCAACGGCTTTGCGCCCGACGGCCGCTGGTTCGGCGCCCTGCCGGAAACGGTGGTCGCGGTCGACGGCGCGCGGGCCGAAGCGCTGATTCCGAAGATCCGCGACGTCATCGAGAATTACAAGTTCCGCACCTATGGCGACTACAGCGCCTGGCCGGGACCGAATTCCAACACCTTCGTGCAGGCGGCGCTGGACGCCGTTCCCGAGCTGCGCGCCGTGCTGCCGCCGACCGCGATCGGCAAGGACTTTCCCTACAGCGGACGCTGGGCCGGCGTCACGGCGTCCGGCACCGGCCTCTACGCCTCGCTCTCGGGCTATCTCGGCATGACCATCGGTTGGGTCGAAGGGGTCGAGATCAATTTCCTCGGCGCGGTGCTCGGCCTCGACGTCCGCCGCCCGGCGGTGAAGCTTCCCGGCATCGGGCGCGTGGGGATCGCCGCCGGCGCGTAAGGGAATGACGGAGCAAGAGGCAGCTCTGCAATGTGTGCTTCAAGTCACAGTGAAATCGATTGCCTTCGCCTATAATGATCTTGCATGGCCGCAAACAAGGTAACGGCGGTACGCACAAGGCTGAGGAGACAATCAACAGCTACGGACTTCCGAAGCCGCCAGGGTGAAGAACTCGGCGGCTTTTTCTCTGTCCAGGGGAATGCGGACAAAGTCAGCGACTTGCTAGAAGGCTCTGTTCCGTAGCAGAACGGCACCCGTGGCGGTCACAGCGTATCCGGCGTCCGCATGGTGTTCGACTTGTCTTCGTTGCGTAGCTCTTGCTCGGCTGCGTGCCAAAATTCTTGCTCGCGGCCCTCCGGCTTGCCTGCTCGCTCCCACAGTCGGTGCGCGCGGTCTCTGATGTCTTGCTCGGTCGGCTCAGGCATTGCATCTCCTGCGATGAAGCACGGCCCCACCCTGGGGGGTATGGGGGGCTTGGAGGCGGGGCCGTGCAGACCAGCAATTGGCGGCAATGCTGGCCCGCGGATTCAAGCCTCGATGGTGCGCAAGAGTTCCTAGCTGTCGTAGCGAACGAGCAGCTTTCAGTTACCTTTCTTCTTCCTGGCCGAAAACGCCCGCGGCATGCATCGCCGCGCACCATCCGAATACCATCGCAGGTCCGATCATCGTGCCCGGACCCGGATAAGTGCCTCGAAAGATCGAGGATGCATCCGTACCGACGGCGTAGAGTCCGGGTATGACCGCCCCATCGCCAGACAAAACCCGGGCGGTTGAATCCGTGCACAAGCCGGCACTGCTGGCGAGATCCGTCGGCCATACCGCGACGGCATAGAATGGCCCGGGACCGATCTGCCGCAGGCACGGATTTGGCTTGGCTGAGGGATCACCATTGAACCGGTTCAACTCGCTTGAACCGCGGCCGAAATCCTGGTCCACCCCGCTGTCGGCATAGCGATTGTATCGCGCAACGGTTTGAGCAAGCGCGCCGCTATCGACGCCGATTTCTTCGGCCAATGCCTCGATTGTCTCGCCCGCCACCAAATATCTGGCCCTCAGAAACTTGTCCAAATCCTTCGTCCCGGGATGAACGAGACCAATGCCGTAGGCCCCGATAAAGGCGCGATCGCAAATCAGGAAAGCCGGCGTCGCCAACGAGGAAGACGCGTTCGATCGCAACATCGCTTCCACGAAGTCGTGATAAGAGTCGGCTTCATTCACGAAACGGCGGCCGGACTTGTTCACGGCAAGCAGTCCCGGCTTGGCACGATCGAGCATGATGTGCGGGAACACCGAAACGTGGCCGTCCGCTTGCGTCATGACCGAGCTTGGCATCCACAGAGCGGGGCTGTCGAGATCGCGCTCGATGACTGCGTCGACGCGTTCGGCCGCGAGCATGCCGTCCCCGGTATTGGACGAAGGCGTGAGTGAAAATCGGCGCGCGCCCTCCGGAAAAAACCTTTCGCGAAGTTCGCGGCTCCAGCCGATGCCCCCCGTTGCCAACACAACGCCTTTGCGGGCACGTATCGCCAATGCGCCGGCCGGTGATGACAAGACCGCCCCAACGACTGCGTCGCCATCGCGGATGAGTTCGCTGAGCTCAGTCTCGTATCGCAGATGGACGCCGGAACGACGGAGGCCGTCAAACAGCCTCGCGACGAGCGCGTTACCCATGATCAGACGCGTTCCGCGCCTGTAGCGAAGCCGATCGAGCAAGTGCCGGCCGACAAGACCAACGACATGCCTGAAGTTCGTCCAGTTCCGGAGCGGCGCCAACAGCGCCGGGATGTCCGCCTTTCCCACCATCATGCCGCCGAGGACCATGAACTCTCGCCGCGGAGGTCTGACGCGATCGAAGTCTTTGCCAAGCTTGCGGCCGTCGAACGCAACGGCGCCGAGCGCACGACCGCCGATCGCTGCACCGGGAAGATTCTTGTAGTCGGGGTGTACCAGCGGCGCCGCAAACACGACGCTCGTCTTCTGCTCGAGATAGTCGAGCATGACGGGACCCGCCTGGAGAAATGCCTCCACGCGCGCGTCCGCGGCGTGCACGCCGAGCAATGCTTCGAGATAGACTCGTGCCGCCTCGATCGAGTCTGGCGTTCCTGCAAGCCGTCCCTGCCGATTGCCCGGAATCCAGACTGTGCCGGCGGAAGTCGCGGTCGTGCCGCCAACCGTATCCGACTTCTCGCAAAGGACCACGTCGAGCCCTTCAAGGGCCGCCACCAGCGATGTCGTCATGCCGGCGGCACCCGCTCCGACGACCAGGAGATCGGTCTCGACATCCCAGGAGCAATCGGCTTGCGACATCCCGCACACCCCTTCCCGTCCCGAAATTCTCAACGCTGGCTGCGCGCCCGCTCCATGATGGCTCTGCCCGCCGCCAACGCCCGGCGCGCGCGCGACGCGGCATCGACGCTCTTTGCCAGTTGAACGGTCGGAACCTCGATGCTGATGGTCAGGTCATTCGGCATCGCGCTTGCCAGCCCCATCAGGTCTATTCCGCCCTCGCCCGGAAACATCCGCTCCTCGCGAGCCGCATGGATGAGCTGCTCCGTGGTCGCCGGGCGTTCGGCCGGGCCGTCGCATAGTTGCCAGTAGTGAAGGCGTTGCGCCGGGATGGCGCGGAGGTCCGCAAGCGAACTCTGCGACCGATCGAAATGCAGCGCATCGACCAGAATGCCGGCACCGGGACGATCGATGCCGCCGACGATGCGCATGGCGGTCTTCAGGTCCGGAACGCTCGTCCAGGGCATGAATTCGAGATCGGAAGTCAGGCCATAGTTCGCTGCCGCATCACAAAATTGCTGGTAGCGATCCGAAAACCGCGCCAGATCCGGATCGTAGGCTGCGACGAGGATGTGTTTGGCGGCGAGGCGCGCGCCCACCTCGAAGAAGGGCGTGAACGACGCGACGTCCGTTTCCGGTCTGAACGCAACGACCTCGAGATCGGCGACAGTCACCCCCGTCAGCTCCAACCGCCGAAGCGTCTCCCGCAGGAGCGGCGCATCGTCCATCAGGCGATAGGCAACACCGCCAGGCGTGGCGGGCAATAGCCTGAGCCCGACTTTTTCGTAGCCGCAGTGCGCCGCCAATTCGATCATCTCGGGCGGCGCAAGCTCGAGCACCGTCAGCGCGGCGAGCGAGAACGCTGCCATCAGCCGAAATCCGCGATACGGGCGTCGAGCGCAAACATGCTTTGATAAACTTCCGGCTCGCTCGCCCCGGTCACGACGTCGGGGGCAATGTCCGCCACTTTCCGCAAGGCAGCCTGCAAAGACGCGACGTCGAGTGCCTCGATCAGCAAAAGCCCCGCAAAAAAGCCCTCGTTCTTCCGCATGCCCTTTTCGGCAGTCGGCACCGATGTCCGCGCCTTGTCGGTCGCGCCGATCTGCACGGCGGCAACCCCGTCACACCCAATCAGCGCCTGAGCCAGACTTTGGGGATCTTTCGGCATCGTCTCGATCCGGAGCGCCGCGATCGACGCGCCCTCGCCCCGCCCTTCCCGTGCGACCATGACACCCCCGCCTCGCATGAAATGGCCGAGCTTCGGCATGATGCGCTGTGACCACGGCGTCGGTGCGTTGAGACGCGCCAGATAGGCCTCGCCGTCGAGCACCTCCGGTGTTTCCAGCTCATACAGAATGAAGAAGCGGTTGATGTCGTCCCTTGCCGCGCGGAACACACGCGATGCCAGGAAGCCCTTCGTCGTCACTCGCTCGGTCGTGTGCTCACGCGTCAGCCAGTGCCGATAATCGATCAGATCGTGAGCCTCGATGTCGCTCCAGATGGCAAGAAATCCCCTTCCGCGCATCCCGCCCTCCTTGCCTACGCTTTGCCGCCGGCCGCAAGCCCGTGCAGAGCCGGCGCGATGGTCTGAGGCAAGTGCCCAAGCCGTTGGACGGCAGCCAGAATCGCGGCAAGATAGCCGTAAGGACCCAGGCCGCAAATGACCGCCGTGCAGGCACTCGAGGTGATCGAGTGGCGGTGCAGCTCGTCCCGCGCGTGAATGTTCGAGATGTGCACCTCGATCTTCACGCCCTCGAAAATCTTCAGCGCATCGATCAGCGCGATCGAGGTGAACGAATAGGCCGCGGGATTCATGATGATTGCGTCCGCGTCGCCATGGGCGGACTGGATCAGGCTGACGAGCTCGCCCTCCATGTTCGATTGATAGAACGACATCGAAACTCCGAGCTGATCGGCCAGCGCCTGGCAGCTCGCCTCGATCTCCCTAAGCGTCGTCGCGCCATAAATGTGCGGCTCGCGGATGCCGAGGAAATTGAGATTGGGTCCGTTGAGGATCATGATTTTAGCGGCCATTTTTGTCCCTCTTGTCCTTTGTAGAAGCTAAGCGACTAGCCGCCAAACCATTTTGCCGGGATCGTCACCAATCCCGGGAATAGCACCATCGCGAACAGGACGATCAGTTGCGCGATCATGAAAGGCCAGACGCCCTTGATGATATCCTCCATGCTGATCTTGGAGACGCCACAGACGACGTTAAGCACGATGCCGACCGGTGGCGTGATCAGGCCTATGGAATTGTTGATGATGAAGAGCACGCCGAAATAGACGGGGTCGATATGCGCCGCCTTGATGACCGGCATCAGGATCGGCGTGAGGATGAGGATCGTCGGCGTCATGTCGAGCGCCGTTCCCACGACCACCACGATCACCATGATCGCCAGCATCAGGAGCGTGTTGTTCCCCATGAAGGGCTTCAGGAGATCGACAACCTGAGCGGAGATTTCGGACACCGTGATGAGCCAGGACGACACCAGCGCTGCGGCGACGAGGAACATGACGACGCTCGTCGTCACGGCAGACGACACCAGGACCGCGTAGACCTCCGACCATTTCAGCTCGCGATAGATGCAGGTCGCAATGAACAGCGAATAGACGGCGACGACGACGCCGGCCTCGGTCGGCGTGAAGATGCCGAAGCGCAAGCCCACGATGATGATCCCGGGCAGCATGAGCGCCCAGAACCCGTCGGTGACGGCGTGCAGGATTTCGCGCAGCGAGGCCCTCGGCGGCGGCGACAGGTTCTCCTTGCGCACCACCCAGTACCAGGCGAGGCAGAGGCCCAATCCAAGCAGGAGGCCGGGAACGATGCCGGCGAGAAACAGCTTGGAGATCGATACGTTGGCGGCGACGCCGAAGATGACGAAACCGATGCTGGGCGGAATGACGGGGCCGATGACGCCACCGGCGGCCACGAGACCAGCCGCGTAGGACTTCTTGTGTCCCGCGGCCACCATCATCGGCACCAGCAGCGCCGCGAGCGCGGCAGCATCGGCCGCTGCGGATCCCGACAGAGACGACAGGATACAGGCCGCCATGATCGTTACGTAGCCCAGACCGCCCCGGAAATGCCCGACCGCAACAAGGGCGACATTGACGATGCGCTTGGCCAGCCCTCCCTTGTTCATGATCTCGCCGGCGAGCATGAAGAAGGGAATGGCCATCAGCGGAAAGCTGTCCGCGCCGTTGATGACGTTCTGCGCCACGATCTGCGCGTCGAACATGTCGATCGTGCTCATCAGGGCGACGCCGCAGATGAGGAGCGCAAAGGCGATCGGCATGCCCAGCGCCATGGCGCCGAGCAGCGAGAACGTAAAGACGGCGATCGTCATGGCGTGATCCAGGTGACGCGAAGGAAATGAACAGGCGTGATGGCGGTGGAGGACATCATTGCTCCTCCGATTCCCTGACAGCCACCATGTCTTCCTCGCTCGCCTGCCCGCTGATCACCCGGTACAGGTCGTAGAGAAGGATAATTGCGGCTGACACGCCAAAGACCACGCCGACCGCATAGAATATCCCGATGGAAAGACCGGTGGCCGGCGCACGGTCGTCGATGTTGATGATGGTCTGGCGCCAGCTTCCCGAAAGCAGCAGCCAGTCGGCAAACAGCATCAGGCAATAGTTGATGACGAAGCAGATGCGCTTGCCGGAGGCCGGCAGCATCCGGACGAGGGTGTCGACGCCGAGATGGGCGTGCTCGCGAAGCGCGACGATTGCGCCGAGAAAGGTCAACCAGACCAGCAGCCAGCGCGACAACTCTTCGGAAATCGCGATTCCGGAGTTGAAGCCGTAACGCAGGACGACATTGCCGAAGACCAGGACCACCATGACCGCGAGACAGGCGGCAATGACGGCTTTCAGGAACGTGCAATAGAGGTCGAGAACTCGCGCCATGCGTGACGTCCGGGCAAATGAGGGTGTGAGCCGGCCACTGGCCGGCTCCGCCGCCTGCGTGATCAAAGAAGTCGACTACTTCACGTCCTTGCGGATGCGCTCGACCTCTTCGTTGAAGAGCTTCACCGTCTCGGGACGAAGATTGGCTGAAATCTTGTCCGCGACCGGTTGCGCTGCCTTCCGCATGCGCTCCGTTTCTTCGGGGGCGATCGCGTTGTACTGCATACCCTTGGCCTGCAGCTCAGCCAGAGCCTTTTCGGTCTGAAGGCGCGTCTGCTCCTTCTGGTAGCCGCGGCTTTCTTCATAGGCTTCGCGCATCAGCCCCTGCTCGGTCGGGGACAGCTTGTCCCAGAAGACCTTGCTCACCAGAATGATGTTCAGGGTGAAGGTATGATTTGTCGCGGAAACGTACTTCTGCACTTCGTAGAATTTGTTCGAGAGAATGACCGTGTAGGGATTCTCCTGGCCGTCGACGGTGCGGGTCTCCAGCGCCGAATACAGCTCACCGAAGGCCATCGGGACCGGATTGGCCTTAAAGGCACTGAAACTTTCGAGATAGACCGGGTTCGGAATCACACGAAGCTTGAGGCCGCTGAAGTCCTCAAGCTTGGTGATCGGGCGGGTGCTATTCGTGACGTTGCGGAAGCCCAGGCCCCAATATCCGAGGCCAATCAGCCCCTTCGACGGCAGCGTATCGATCATCGCCTTGCCGAATTTTCCGGTCGCGAGAGCATCGGCCTGCTCGGTCGTGTTGAACAGGAACGGGAAATCGATAAGACCGAATTCCGGAATGACGGTGGCGAGCGACGTCGTCGAGGCCGACAGCATCTCCTGGGTGCCGCCGCGCAGCGCGGATTGCTGCTGCAACTCGTTGCCGAGCTGTGAAGCCGCGAACTCGCGGACCTTCATCTTGCCCCCGCTCTTTGCCAGCAGGATCTCGGCGAACTTCTGCACACCAAAGCTGACCGGGTGATCGGTGTTGTTCAGGTGGCCCCACCTGATCGTCCGCTCCTGAATGTCCTGAGCTGATGCGCCGACCGTCAGCGCCACGCAGATCGCCGTCGCAGACAGCGCCCGTACCAACAAACTCATTCTTACCTCCCTGTTCGGGGCACGACGGCGGCGTTAGGCCATTATTTTCTGCACCCTCAGGTCAATCAAAAAACATAACTATTTTTCACAGTCAAATGATAAAACGTATTTCATCTGATATTTTTGATTACATACGACGTTAGGTGTCTGCTATATTGCTGGTAACATTGATAGTTCGGCCGCCCATCACAGGGCGTTGCGCGCGCGTTTGCGGGATCGGAGAGCATGACGTCACTTGAGGGGAGGCCCTTGTCGGCGGGCGACAGCGGTTATCAGCGGATTCGATCCGACATCATTTTCGGCGTGCTGACGCCCTCCGGGCGGCTCAAGCTCGACGCCATGAAGGAAGATTACGGCGTCAGCATCTCCACGCTGCGCGAGATCCTCAACCGGCTCACGTCCGAGGGCTTCGTGGTCGCGGAAGGTCAGCGCGGTTTCGAGGTGGCGCCGATATCCATCCAGAACCTGCGTGAGCTCGCCGGTCTCCGTATCCTGCTGGAACATCATGCGATGGCCGAGTCGTTCCGGGCCGGCGACGTGGAGTGGGAAGGCCGGGTGGTGTCAGCGCATCACAAGCTGGCGGCGACCGAACGCACCGTCCTCAGCGAAGGCGACGATCCTGAGCTGCGCAAACGCTACGACGGCGAATTCCACCAGGCGCTCATTTCGAGTTGCGGTTCGCGCGAGCTGATGCAGACCCACGCGGTCGTGTTCGACAAATATTTCCGCTATGCGCTGCGCTACCGCGGCGCCGAGACGATCAATCAGCACAAGGCGCTGTTGGAATGCGCCCTCAAGCGCGACATCAAAAGTGCCAGGGCCGTGCTCACCGAGCACATCAACGGCTGCGTCGCGCATGCCCTCGCCTCCTGGAACGAGGGTTGATCGCCCGCGGCCTGGCGCCGGAGCGTCAGGCATAATTGTCGAGCAGCGAGAAACACATGCGTTGCGGCGTTCCCTTCTCCACGGCCAGACTCGACCGCCTGCTCGACGATGCCGGCATCGACGTGCTGATCGTCACCTCCAAGCACAACATCCAATACCTTCTTGGCGGCTACTATCACTTCCAGTTCGACTATATGGAGGCGATCGGCATCAGCCGGTACCTGCCCATTTTCGTCTATGTGAAGGGCGCGCTGGAGAAGTCGGCCTATATCGCCAACCGGAACGAGCGCGACAGCGTCCAGAACCGGACGAGCGACGGCTACTGGATGCCGGCGATCGTGTTCGGATCGTCGACCACGGTCGAGGCGATGGCACTCGCCGTCAAGCAGCTGAAGTCCGTCGCGCCATCTGCGCTCCGTGTCGGAATCGAGGGCTCATTTCTGCCGGCCGATGCGGCGGACGTGCTGCGCAGGGAGTTCGGCCATTGCCAGTTCGTCGAGGCGATGCGCCCGCTTGAGAAGCTGCGCGCCGTCAAGACGGCGGCCGAGCTGGACGTCCTCCGCGAAGCCTCCGAGCGGGTCGTCGCCTCCATGATGACTACGGTCAACCAGACCCGCCCCGGGCAGAGCAAGCGCGAGATGATCGATCATTTGCGGCAGGCCGAGCTGTCCCGGGACATGATTTTCGAATATGCGCTGGTGACATTGGGAACGAGCCTCAACCGGGCTCCATCCGAACAGCGTCTCGAACCGGGCGACGTCGTCTCACTGGATTCGGGCGGCAACTACCGCGGCTACATCGGCGACCTCTGCCGGATGGCCGTACACGGGACTCCCGACGGCGAGCTTCTCGATCTACTCGGCGAGATCGACCTGATCCAGCAGGCAGCCCGAATGCCGATCCGCGCCGGCCTCTCCGGCAGCGGCATTTACACCGCGGCCAACGAAGCGCTCGCGCGGTCCGCTTACAGCAAGCAAATGCATTTCGTCGCCCATGGAATGGGGATCGTCAGCCACGAAGCGCCGCGTCTGACGTCGAGCGGCCCTATCCCTTATCCCGCCGACGACGCCAACGAACCGCTTGAAGCCGGCATGGTCATCTCGATTGAAACCACGCTGCCCCACGCGCGCGGCTTCATCAAGCTGGAGGATACGATCGTTGTCACCACGGACGGATACGAGGCTTTCGGAGACAGCGCTCGTGGCTGGAATCGGATATCGGGATGACCGCCGACCTGATCCCCGCGCATCGGGTCGAGACCGCTGTGGCCGCGGCCGACATTCTCGGCGAGACGCCGTTGTGGTGCGACCGTTCCCGCAAGCTGTGGTGGGTCGACATCGACCGGCAGTTGCATCAATCCTTCGATCCGGCAACCGGCGCTCATCAGGTCTTTCCGTACGCGTGCAGCTTCCTCGGCAGTCAGGCTCTGACGGCAGATGGCTCCCACCTGCTCGCGCAGGATCTGCGCCTTCATCGCCGCTCGTCCGGCGACGGTCCTCCAAGTCAGCTCTCAAGTCCGCTCTGTGAGGTCGAAAGCGGTCCCGACAACCGCCTCAATGACGGACGCGTCGACGCGCGGGGCCGGCTATGGATCGGCACCATGGACAACCAGCTGCATCGACCGACCGGGTCGCTGTATCGTGTGGATGCGGACGGCCGGACAGCGCACATGTTCGGCGATGTCATCGTGACGAATGGCATTGCGTTCTCACCCGACAATCGCACGCTCTATTTCACGGATACGAGGCGATACCGCACCTGGCAGTTCGACTTCGATCTCGATGACGGCGCGATCCGCAACAGACGACTGTTCGCGGACTACAGCGCCTCCGGGGAGAGGCCTGACGGCGCGTGCATCGACGTTGCCGGCGGGCTGTGGACCGCATTCTTCTCCGGCGGCCGGGTGATACGCTACCGACCGGACGGCCGGATCGACACCGTTATTCCGGTGCCGGCGACCAATCCGACCTGCCTGTGCTTCGGCGGACCTGATCTGAAGACATTGTTCGTTACGACGGCGAGGAAGTTTCTGGATCGCGAGCAATTGAGCCTTGAACCCCAAGCGGGTCATGTTCTTGCCATTCATGGCATCGCACAGGGACTTCCAGAGCACCGCTTCGCCAATTCATTCTGAACTCTTGCCAGCGGGCCATTGATGGCAAGTATTCCTTGCCTCCTAACAACCGCTATTCCTCTTCGGCCATTCGCGCCGCTCCCGGCGTGCCTTCACGCGACCTTCAGGGCTGCCTTGCTGTCGGCATCGAGGAATCCTGTAAGTCGGTCCCTGATCAGTCGCTCGGCGTCCGCCATGATGCGATCGATCAGCTCCTTCACGGTCGGAATGTCGCGAATGAGTCCAACGACCATGCCGCAGCTCCAGGCGCCCGCGTCCATATCGCCGTCGATCATCACCTTGGGATAAACGCCCCCCACCTGGTCGTGGATATCGTCGATCTTGAGGCCCTTGCCCTTCGCGCGCTCGATCTCGAGCAACTGCTCGACACCCTTGTTGTTCAAGACTCGCTCCGTATTCCGGAGCGCACGCATGACCAGCCGGGTGTCCAGCTCTGATGCCTTGACCAACGCATTCTTGACGTTCTCATGCACCGGCGCTTCCTTGGTGGCGATAAAGCGCGTGCCCATGTTCACGCCGGCGGCGCCCATTGCGAGTGCCGCAACCAGGCTGCGCGCGTCGGCCATGCCGCCCGAGGCAACGAAGGGTATTTTCAGCTCTTCGGCCGCACGCGGCAACAGGATCATATTGGGCATGTCGTCTTCGCCGGGATGGCCGCCACATTCGAAACCGTCGACGCTGACCGCATCGCAACCGATCTGCTCGGCCTTGAGCGAGTGCCGCACAGACGTACATTTGTGGATCACCTTGATGCCGCCTGCCTTCAGGGCGGGCATGTACTGTTCGGGGCTGCGCCCAGCAGTTTCGACGATCTTGACGCCGCCCTCCCTGATGGCAGCGATGTATTCCGGATAAGGTGGCGCGGTGAAGGTCGGCAGAAAGGTCAGGTTCACGCCGAACGGCTTGTCCGTCATGTCGCGGCAGCGCGCGATCTCCTTGGCCAAAAGTTCCGGCGTCCGTTGCGTCAAGCCGGTGATGACCCCGAGCCCGCCGGCATTCGACACCGCGGCCGCAAGTTCGGCGAACCCCACATAGTGCATTCCACCCTGAATGATCGGATGTTCGACGCCGAACATTTCGGTGATTGCTGTCTTCACAAATGCCTCCAGTATGTTGATGGACGTCCGGTTCTGCCGAGTTTCTAATGAATGATTTCGAGCAGCCCTGCTGCGCCCATGCCACCCCCCACGCACATGGTGACGACAGCGTATTTGGCCTTGCGCCGGCGGCCCTCGATCAGGGCGTGGCCGGTCAGCCGCGCCCCGGTCATGCCGTAGGGATGGCCGACCGCGATCGAGCCGCCATTGACGTTGAGCTTGTCAGGATCGATCCCGAGCTTGTCGCGACAATGGATCACCTGCACCGCGAATGCCTCGTTCAGTTCCCAGAGATCGATGTCGTCGACCTTAAGTCCGTGTCGCTTGAGCAGTCTGGGCACGGCATAGACCGGACCAACGCCCATCTCGTCCGGTTCACAGCCGGCCGAGACAAAGCCGCGGAAGATACCGAGCGGCTTCAGCCCCTTCTCCGCCGCCAGCTTGTCGCTCATGATGACAGCGGCACTGGCACCATCGGAAAGCTGACTGGCATTGCCGCCGGTGACCGTGAAGCCCGGCCCCTTGGCCGGCTTGACGCCTGCGAGAGCTTCGGCGGTCGTATCGGGACGCGGTCCCTCGTCCGCCGACAGCGTCACCTGCTGATAGGACACAGCGCCACTCGCCTTGTCCGTGACCGCCATGGTCGTCTTGATCGGTGCGAGTTCGTCTGTGAACCGGCCGGCCTGCTGCGCAGCTGCTGTCCGGCGCTGACTCTCCAGGCTGTACTCATCCTGGCGTTCACGCGAGATATTGTAGCGTTTCGCCACGACCTCGGCAGTGTCCAGCATCGCGATGTAGGCGTCTCCCTTCATCGCGAGCAGCTCCGGATCGACGGCATGAAAGCTGTTGTACTGGTTGTTCTGGACCAGGCTGATGGATTCGCCACCGCCGCCGATGGCGACCTCAACGCCGTCGAAAATGACCGAACGCGCAGCCAGCGCAATCGCCTGAAGCCCGGACGCACACTGGCGATCGATCGTCGTTCCGGCCACGCTCACCGGAAGTCCGGCACGCAGCAGCGCCTTGCGCGCGATGTTGGTCCCCGTAGTGCCCTGTTGCATGGCGCAGCCCATCACGACATCCTCGACCTCCGCGCCCTCGACCTTCGCGCGCGACAGTGCCGAGGAGATGGCATGCCCGAGCAGCGTCGCGCCTTCGGTGTGATTGAGCGCGCCCTTGTAAGCCTTGCCAATGGGAGTACGCGCGGTCGAGACGATCACGGCTTCGATCATTTTTACCTCGGGTTGGGGTAGGGCATGCGAGTTGCTGCGTTGAATGGAGATTCAGCTCTGCTGCGCGTACCGCATCAGATGATAGGAGGGATCTCCGAACTGAATGTTGATGGAGCTTATTCGCTTGAAGTAATGGCCGACGTTCAGTTCGTCGCTCATGCCCATGCCGCCATGCAGTTGCACCGCCTGCTCTGCGACGAAGCGCGCTGCGTAGCCGACCTTGGATTTGGTACCAGACGCCAGCTTCGATCCATTCGGCTCTTGAGCGGCGAGGCTGAGGTTCAGATGCTGGGTGAGCGAGATGGCCTCTTCGAGCGCGATGAACATGTCGACCATGCGGTGCTGCAACACCTGAAAGGTCCCTAGCGCTACCCCGAACTGCTTGCGGGTTTTGCTGTATTCGAGCGTCGCGGAATTCAGCACGGACATCGCTCCGACCGCCTCGGCGCAGAGCGCCGCAATGGCGCGCTCGCGGCAGGCCTCAAGGGCCGCAACGCCTTCGCCTTCGCGGCCGAGCAGCTGGCCGGCGGGCACCTCGACGTTCATCAGCGTCAGTTCGGCAGCGTGCCGTCCATCGATGGTCTTGAAGCTCTGCAAATGGAGATTGGCCGAACGGCTATCGACGACAAACAGGCTCACGCCGTCCCGATCGTGAGGACCACCGGACGTCCGCGCCGATACGATCAATTTGTCGGCCCACGGCGCACCGACCACCGCGGCCTTTGACCCACTCAGGACAAAGCTTCCACCCTGGCGCCGGGCTGTCGTGGTGACGTTGTTGAAATCATAGCGCGATCGCCCTTCCGCCCAGGCCAGCGCCCATATCGCCTCACCCTCCATGATCCTCGGCAGCAATGCCTCACGCTGTTCCGGCGAGGCGACGTCCTCGATCAGGCCGCCTGCGAGAACCACCGTCTCGAAATACGGTTCGACGACGAGGTTGCGGCCGAACTCCTGCATCACGATCATGGTTGCCAGCGAGCCGCCCCCCAGGCCGCCGGAGCTCTCCTGGAACGGCGCCGCGCAGAGTCCAAGCTCGGCGAAGGCTTTCCAGTGCCTGCGGCTCCAGCCCTCATCGGTCCAGACGATCTTGCGGCGCTCGTCGAAGTCGTACTGCTCGCGCAGAAAGCGTTGGATGCTAGAACGGAGCAACTCCTGCTCTTCCGTCAACTGGATGTCCATGAGATGCCTCGTGCGATGTCGTCAGAGACCGAGCACCGCTTTCGCGATGATGTTGCGCTGGATTTCATTCGATCCCCCGTAAATGCTCAGCTTTCGGGAGTTCAAATATTTCTCGGTTGCCGTGTGTCCATAGCCCGGTCCCGGCATGAACCGGTTGGCGGTTACCGGGTGCTCGCGGATGGCCAGCCCGTAATTGCCGATCGCCTGATGGGTCAGGTCCGTAATGCGCTGGAATATCTCCGTGCCCCTGATCTTGAACAACGATGCAGCCGGACCCGGATCGATGCCGCGCGACATCTGGGCAACGATGCGCAGCTCCGTCGCCTCCAGTGCGAGCACATCGAGCTCGACCCGCGCGATCTCCCTGATGAACTCTCCGAACGCCGGATCGCCCTCACCGACCTCGGTTCGCACGATCTGCTTGAGACGCGCGAGATAACGGGTCGATCGGCCGATCCCGGCCATGCCCGTGCGCTCGTTCCCGAGCAGAAATTTCGCGTAGGTCCAACCTCTGTTCTCTTCGCCGATCAGATTCTCCGCCGGGACGCGCACGTCCTCCAGGAAGACATCATTGACTTCGTGCGATCCGTCGATGGTGATGATCGGCCGCACGGTAACCCCGGGCGATTTCATGTCGATCAACAGGAAGGAAATGCCGGCCTGGGGTTTTGCCGACGGATCGGTCCGCACCAGGCAGAAGATCCAGTCGGCATGCTGGGCCAGCGTCGTCCAGGTCTTGTGGCCGTTGACGACATAGTGGTCGCCGTCGCGCACCGACTTGGTGCGGACTGATGCCAGGTCGGACCCTGAGCCTGGCTCCGAATAGCCCTGGCACCACCAATCCTCGCCGGAGAGGATACGCGGCAGATACTTCCTCTTCTGCGCGTCGTTGCCGAAAGTGTAGATGACCGGGCCGACCATGGTGACGCTGAACGCGAGCGGCGGCAGCGTCCCGGCCCGTGACGTCTCCTGCTCGAAGATGAAGCGCTGCGTGACCGACCAGCCCGGGCCGCCATATTCTTTTGGCCACAGCGGAGCGATCCAGCCCTTCCTGTAGAGTATCCGGTGCCAAAGCAGCGATTGCTCCTTGGTCAAATCGGTGTCGGGGTTTGGAACGCGCATTTCCTGCGGATAGTTCTCCGCAATGAAAGCGCGCAGCTCGTCACGAAACGCAGCGTCTTCACGCGAAAGCTTGAGCTCCATCGTGAAAGCTCCCGCTACCATTTCTCGCCGAAGGGACGAATCTCCAGCTCGAAGGTCCAGGCGCTCCTGGGCTGCTGATAGAGCAGCCAGTAGGATTCGGCGACCGACGATGGCGGCATCAGGAGGTCGGGATCATCCAGCGCGTTCGGACCAAGCGCCTCGATCCGCCGCTGCCGTACCCATTCCGTGTCGACGCCGGAATCGATGATCAGATGTGCAACGTGAATGTTCTTCGGGCCCAACTCGCGCGCCGCGGCTTGCGCGACCGCCCGCAGGCCGAACTTGGCGCTGGCGAAGGCCGCATAGCCGCTTCCGCCGCGCAAACTCGCCGTCGCACCGGTGAAGAAGATATTGCCCCGGCCGCGCGGCAGCATCAGGCGCGCGGCCTCACGGCCGGCGAGGAAGCCGGAATAGCAAGCCATTTCCCACACCTTGCGAAACACCCGCTCGGTCGTGTCCAGAATCGGAAAGTTGACGTTGGCGCCGATGTTGAAGATGCAAACCTCGAGCGGCGCGTGCTTGTCGGCATCGCCGAGGAAGGAGATGATCTCGTCTTCCTTGCGCGCATCGAGCGCGCGCGCGTGAATTTCGCCGGCGGCCTTCTCGACCTCCTTGACCAGCGGTTCGAGCTTGGCGCCGTCGCGGCGTCCCGCAAACACCGTAAAGCCCTCGGAGGCGAACTTCTTTGCAATCTCGCTGCCGATATAATCACCGGCGCCGATCACGGCCACGGTCGCGTTTCTCTTTTGCAAGGGTCTTCTCCCGGTCAGGTTAGATCTGTTGTGTGCGAAGCGGGACGATCGGCGCCGGAGGGGCTCCGCCCTCCGCGCGCAAGGACTCCGCGAGCTTGTGCTTGAGTATCTTGCCCGTAGACGTCGCCGGCAAGGCGTCGAGAACGATGATTTCGGACGGCCGCTTGTAGGAGGTGAGCTGGATCCGGACGAAGCTCATGAGATCCGCCGGCGTCACCTGCGCCCCCGGCAGCAATTGCACAAAAGCCACGATATCTTCATTGCCGTCTGCGGCACGGCCGACCACCGCGCATTGCACGACGTCCTTGTGCGAACTGAGGACCGCTTCGACCTCGGCGGGGTAGACGTTGAAGCCCGAGCGGATGATCATTTCCTTGGTGCGACCGACAATGTAGAGGCAATCGCCGTCGAAACGGACTAGATCGCCGGTATTGAACCAGCCTTCGCTGTCGATCACTTTGGCTGTCAGCTCCGGGGCGCGGTAATAGCCTCGCATCACGTTGCGCCCGCGGACGTAGAGCTCTCCGACTTCTTCCTTCGACGCCGGTCTGCCGTCGAGAGTCCCTATGCGTCCTTCTACTCCCGGCAGCAGTGTGCCGACCGCCTGATCGGCACGCGGTGCGTCGAAGCGGACGCCCGATATCCCCGGCGAACATTCAGTGATCCCGTAGCCGTTGAGAAGCGGCAGGCCAAGCTCCTGCTCCACTCGCGATTTCAGATTGAGATCGAGCGGCGCGCCGGCCACGGCGATCAAGCGCAACGAGCCAGGATCGAGCCGATGCAGACCCGACACACTCTTGTACTCCAGCAGGCGCTGATAGGTGGCGGGTACGCCGTTGAGGATGGTTATCCCCTCCTCCGCCAGCGCCTTTGCCGTCGCCGCGGGATCAAATTTGCTGACCATCCGCGCCGTGCCGCCGACCATCAAGGTCATGATCAGGAGCGAGATGCCGACGATATGCGAGATTGGCAACACCAGGTAGATCTTGTCGTCTCGATCCATCTTGCGGAAATGCGCCGTGGTCCTGGCGCTGATCAGCAAATTGTCATGAGAGAGCATCACGCCCTTCGGCGTCCCCGTGGTGCCCGACGTGTAGATCAGCACCGCAACTTGCTTCGCGGGGTCCGCTTCCACCGGCTCGACCGTTGCATTTTCGTTGAGTGGCCCGACGCCGATGTTCGGCAGCGGGCCCAACTGCCTGTTCTCCGCGCCTAGGCGCGATGCGTGGACTGCGGCCTCCTTCGAAACATCCGATGCAAAGAACATCCGGCGGGCGCCGCTGTGGTCGCGAATCTGGTCGAGCTCCCGCGCTGACAATCGCGGGTTGGCGACGATTGCCCAGGCGTCGATCCGGCTCGCCGCAAGGAGCAAGGCCGCCAGCGAAATGCAATTTTCGCTGACGATGATCATCCGATCGCCTGCTCGCACCCCGAGTGAGGAGAGGACGGCGGCTGTCTCGCTGACCCGCCTGTCCAGGTCACGATAGCTCCAGCCGACGCCGCCTTCGACCAGAGCGATTCGACCCGGAGCATCGGCGGCATGGTCAGCCGTCACCTCATGGATACGGCGCGGCAGCCCTACAGCAATCCCATCGAGATCGATCGCCCCTGAAAGACCCGCCACCGCCACACTCCCGAAAAACGTGCGCCGCCTTTTTGCCGCGGTGCAGTGGCTCGGAGTTAACGTTCTTTTTTAGAACTCGTCAATCGCTAATCCTGACTTGGCTCTCTCGTCTCAACGGGACAGCCAACCTGCCGTTTTTCAAGAGTTTGTGGAATTCTGTTTTACAACGCAGCCGACAACAAGTATCTCTAGTACCAAATAAGAACTTATACCAACGGGAGAAACGGATGGAAAATCGCGGCGTGGCAATACTCGTTGGCGCAGGCGACGCCATCGGCGCGGCCGTCGCCCGGCGGTTCGCCAATGGCGGCTATACGGTTTGTATCTGCCGGCGTGACGCGGCGAAATCCGAAGCACTGGTAGATGAACTCGCCGCTGCGGGCCACCGCATTCACGCGTTCAGCGTCGATGCTCGTCAGGAAGCCGAGGTCCGGAAGCTCTTTGCCGAGGTCGAAAAGAATATCGGACCGATCGAGGTCTGCCTTTTCAATGCCGGATCTAACGTCAACAAGCTGCTGACGGACACCACGGAAAAGCTTTTCTTCAAGGCGTGGGAACTGGCCTGCTATGCCGGATTCCTGGTCGGACGCGAGGCAGCGCGTGTCATGCTTCCGCGCGGACGCGGTACCATCTTCTTCACCGGGGCAACCGCCAGCATCCGAGGCGGCCGGGGTTTTGCGGCGTTCTCCTCGGCGAAATTCGGCCTCCGCGCGGTAGCCCAGGCCATGGCGCGCGAGCTTGGACCGAAGAATATCCACGTCGTCCACCTCATTATCGACGCCGGCGTGGACAGCGAGGCCATTCACCAGCGCATGAAAGCGGCGAAAGGAATCGAGGCAAGCGATATTCCCCCGGACAGCCTGACGAAGACGTCCTCTATTGCCGAAGCGTATTGGTTCGCCCATCAGCAAAACCGCGACGGCTGGACCCATGAACTCGACCTTCGCCCGTCAGTGGAGAAGTGGTGATGAGCACAACGGATCTCACCCTGTGGGGCGCCGGTACGAGCCGCACGATCCGTGCGCACTGGGCCATGCACGAACTTGACTTGTCTTACAGCGTCAAGCCGATCGGGCCACGGACAGGCGAGACCAAGACCGCTGAATACACCAGGCTCAATCCCCGCCAGAAGATCCCGCTGCTGCAGGACGGCGACTTCTGCATCGGCGAAAGTGCTGCGATCGTTGCCTATCTGTCGCGGATGTATTCCACGCCGGAATGCTCGTTGATTCCAGACGCCGCCCGCGATTACGCCGCGTGGCTCGAATGGTGCTTCTTTATCGTGGCCGAGCTCGATTCCACGAGCCTTTACGTCATGCGCCGCCACCGCGCCGATGCGTTGGGACACATTTATGGAGTTGCGCCCGAGGTTGTCGCACAAGCCGGGGAATACTTCCGGCAACAATTGCGACACGTGGAGGTCGCGCTGGCAGACGGCCGGACGTTCTTGATGGGTCATCAGTTTACCAGCGCCGACATCCTCCTCGCGACGTGTCTGGACTGGGCCGTCGCTTACGGCGTCGACATTTGCGACAACGCGCAACCCTACCTTGAACGCATCAAAGGCCGAGCAGCCTATCGGCGCGCCGTCGAGGCCAATGTTCCGATGGGACCGATTGCGCCGGCGACGGCGAAGATCTGAGAACCTCTCGGCGGTCGCGAGAAGGGCTTCGGATCAGACGGCCACGCGCAAGCTGCGTTCGGCGACCATCCTGTCGATGGCGCCGTCGTCGTAGCCAAGCTCGCGCAACACCTCGCGCGAGTGCTCGCCGACCCGCGGCGCAGGTCCGCCGATCGCGGCTTCATTGATTTCGAAGCGAGCCGCCGGCTTCGGCTGCCTCACCCGGCCGACCTTCGGCTGATCGAATTCCACGATGATGCCGCGCGCGACCACCTGCTCGTTGTGAATGATTTCGCCTCGCCGCAATATTGGCGCGCACGGGACGTCCGCGGCATCCAGCCGCTCCAGCCATTCGGCCGTCGTGTGCTGGGCGATATACTCCGCCATCTTGTTGATCCGCGCGGTGGCGTTGACCGAACGCGCCGACGGCGTCGCAAACCGGGGATCTTTGGCAAGCTCGGGATCGCCGGAGGCACGGCAAAATCCCTGCCACTCGGAATCGGAAATGGTGCCGGCGGTGATGTAACCGTCGCTGGTCTTGAACACCAGATCCGGCCGGTCATTCGGATCGGCAGCCGCCGCCTCGGCGCCCACCACGGTGTACTGCATCATGCCTTCCGGCCACAGGTACGAGATCATTACATCCAGCATCGCAACCTGAATGTGGTCGCCCTGCCCGGTCTTCTCGCGCGCATAGAGCGCGGCGGCCACCGCCTGCGCGGTGAACACGGCAGTGGTCTTGTCGCATACGATGGTGCGGATCATCTGCGGCCGGTTCGTGACCGGCTGCGACTGGATATCGGCGAACCCCGACAGGCCCTGGATGATCGGATCATAGACGCGCTTCTTGACATACGGACCGGTGTCGCCGACGCCGCTGATCGAAACGTAGATCAGGCGCGGATGGCGCTGACGCAATTCCTCCGCGCCGAGACCGAGGCGCTCCGTGGTGCCGGGCCGGAAGTTCTGCACCAGCACATCCGCCTGCGCGATCAGCCTGCCGAGCACGTCGCGACCGGCGAGGCTCTTGACGTCGATCGACAGCGAACGCTTGCCGCGGTTCGAGGAGATGAACAGCGCCGAAAATTCTCCATCCTTGTCGATGGTGGCACGGCTGCGGCGGGTGATATCGCCACCGATCGGCTCGATCTTCAGCACGTCGGCGCCCTGATCCGCCAGGAACATGGTCGCAAAGGGACCCGACACGACGCCAGTCAGATCGAGGACACGAACACCGCTAAGCGGGCCAGGCATGGCTTTCTCCCTGAGCTTACTTTTCATTTTTTGATCCGGGTGCTTGGCTTTCGCCTCAACCGGACAGCCGGCGCCGCTAGGCGGTCTTGGGAAGGGGTTGCCTGGTCTGTTCGACGATCGACTCCTCGACGTCGCGGATCTGGTCCTTGCCGAAGAACATCTCCTTTCCGACGAAGAATGTCGGCGAACCGAATGCCCCCCGGCTCACGGCGTCGTTGGTCAGATCGATCAGCCTCTTCTTGACGTCGTCCTGCTGCGCACGTGCGAGCAGCCGGTCGATATCGATGCCCGAGGAGGTAAAAGCACGCCGGAAGATTTCGAGGTCGTCCATCTTCCTGGGCTCTTCCCACATGTGATGGTAGGCGGCGCGGAAATAGGGCTGGAACACACCCTCGAATTGCGCAGCGACAGCACCGCGCATCAGCATCAGCGTGTTGACCGGGAAGAACGAATTCTGGCGGAACTTCGTGATGTTGTGGCGACGGATAAACCGCTGGGTCTCCAGCGCCTGGTATTCCGGCTTGTTCTTGATGCCACGGAGCGAGTCGAACGGCGACATGTTGCCCGTCGCCTTGTAGATGCCGCCAAGCAAAACCGGGACATACTCGAATTTCACCCCGGTGCGCTGCTCAATCCCCGGGATGGCGACTTCCGCCAGATAAGCATTGGGACTGCCGAAATCGAATTGAAATTCAACCTTCAGGGGCATGTCGGCCTCTCCCGGAAAACGCGTTGGATGGTGAGGTTCGACGGTCGGCCAGTCGAACTCAGGCTGCTGATTATTGATACAGTTCTAAAAACGAACTGTCAATTCTGACGTAATCCCTGCTGGTTTATCCTGCTTGGCAAGGGATTGTTTCGAGTTAGGTACCGATCTAGAATGGTAGCGGGACCAAAAGCTCCCTGGACGATTCGAGCGGAAGCCGTGGCAGACTGGAGATCTTGAATGAAATGGGGTGAGCTGGAGGAAGAGCCGTGCTCGATGGCCCGGACCATCGGCGTGATCGGCGATCGCTGGACCCTCATGATTCTGCGTGAGTGCTTCCTGCGCACACGCCGCTTCGAGGGATTTCAATCTTCGCTCGGAATCACACGCCATCTGCTCGCCGAACGGCTGAAGAAGCTGGTGCGGCAGGGCGTGTTGCGTCGTATCCCCTATCAGGACTCGCCCAAGCGGCATGAATACATCCTCACCCAGAAGGGACTCGATCTCTATCCGATCATGATGGCGATCGTGCACTGGGGCGACACTCACATGGTCGACGCGCGCGGGCGGCCTTTGCTGCATCAACACCGCAAATGCGGCAAGGACTTCGATCCGGTCATGGTTTGCTCCGAATGCGGCGAACCGCTTTCGGCGAAGGAGGTTCATACCCACCCCGGCCCCGGTGCTCGCCGCACCCCGGCAATAGCGGCGCCAGAGAAGCCGAAGGCAAAGACCCGCCGCAGCGCCGCCTGAGGTCGATCGCTCGAGAGCGCATCGAAAGCCGCAACGGTAGCGAACGGCTGAACCAGCCCTCAGACCCGGATCACGTCTTGACGTGCCTCGTTGCAGTATAGACGTTCCACCAGTTCAGAGCGGTGTTTCAGCACCGCACGTTGATTGACATAGGCCTTGTCGGTGATTTCTCCTGCCGCCAATGACGGCGCGTCCTTCAGCAGCGAGAAAGAACAAATTGCTTCACTGCTTCCAACGGTCTCGTTGTACTCCTGAAGACGATCCTTCAAAAACTGGAGCACGAGATGGTCGCTGGTCAGATCCGGGGCCGGGGTTTTCGAAATCCTCGCCGCCTCGGTGGGATTCAACCAGCAGAGCAGCGCGCACGATTCACGATTTTCTCCCGCGACGACGATGTCCAGCAATACGCCACGCGTTGCCGCCAGGAGTGCCGCGCGCATATTCCCGATCGGGACCCACGTGCCGTTCGCGAGTTTGAAATTTTCTGAGATTCTGCCGGTGAACCGCAGGCCGCGCTCCGGCTTCTCGGGATCCAGAAACGAGACCGTGTCGCCGATGCGGTAGAATCCTTCCTCGTCGAAGGCCTGCTCCGTCAAATCCGGCCTTCCGAGATAACCGGGAGTGACGTTGGGTCCCTTGATCCTGACCTCGTAGGTATCGGACACAGGGATCAGTTTCAGTTGCAGGCCTGGCGCTGGAAGACCGATCTCTCCTGGCTGGTCGGTCGCCCAATGGGTGGTGGCGATTGTCGGGGCCGTTTCGGTGGTGCCGTAGCCGGACATGACCGGAATTCGCCGGCCGGTGGCCGCAAACGTCAATCGATAAAGCTTTTCCAGCGTGGCCTGTGAAATGGCGGCGCCGGCATAGCTTAGCCGATCCATCCTTTTGAACACGCTGGCACCAAGATCGAGGTCGCTCTCGATCGCGTCGCACAGGAGATTATAGCCGGCAGGTACGTTGAACATGGCAGTCGGCGAAACCTCCTTGAGATTTGCAACCGTCTTGTGGAAGAGCTGCGGCAGCGGCCGGCCATCGTCGATGTAGAGCGTCCCGCCGTTCTTGAGAATGCCGTGAAGGATGACGTTGCTGCCCATCGTATGGTGCCAGGGTAGCCACTCCACCTGAACCGGTGCTTCCGGAGGTGACACCAGCAGGCTCCCCATTTGCAGGGAGCTTGCCATCATGCGGTGGGTGTTGAGCACGCCTTTCGGGAAGCCGGTCGAACCGGACGTGAAGAGAATTTTGGCGACGGCATCGCAAGACACGGCGCGTGATGCCCGCTCAAACCCTTCGCTCCCGGTTCGCGCCGCAAGGGTGCGGAAAGGCACCGTATCCGGCGCACCATCGACGCTGATCCAGGCCGCTTCCGCCAACTCGGGAATGGCGCGGCCCGCGGAAAAATCGCGTCCGCTCTGAACAAAAACAAAATTCGGGCGCAGCGTTTCCGCGATATCCTTGAGACGAGCCAGGCCGCCGGGCATCAGAGTGTAGTTTGGCGATATTGGCGCCAGGACGGCCCCGATCGACATGGCCGCAAACGAGATCACCGCGTTCTCGATCGAGTTTCCTGACAGGACTGCCAGCTTGTCGGCGGGCTTTGCGCCCATCTCGATCAGGCTTTGGCCGACTGCCTGGACCTGCAACCATGCCTCGCCATAGGTGATCTCGTCCCATGCACCCCCGACATTGCGTTGCGCAAGGAAAACCCGGTCCGGAACGGCAGCTGCCCAACTCGGCAGAAAATCGGTGACGCGCCAGTCGCACGGCGCCCATTCGAGGGGCGAACGCAAGATCAGCGCGCCGTCGGGGCGACGCTCGATGCGAACCTCCCGCGGCGCAAAATTCAGTGCCTTCGTCGACATCGAGATGGTCTCCGTAATTGCTGGAAAGACAATCGCGCGGGCGGCCGGTACGCAGGCCGTGCCGGATACGCCACCTCGCCGGTTGCGCGCTTTATTCGGAGCTCGCGTCCAGCACTTCCCCGAAAGCTTCCCAGCTCGTGCCGGACCATCGCTGCAACCGCATCTGCGTCCAGATCATGTTCTGGGCGCCGCTGGTATTGACCTTGATCCCCGGCAGCGCGGTCGGGACGACGAAATCCCTGAGGTTCTTGGCCTGCGCAAGAACGTTCTGGCGGGACAGATCATTTCCGCATTGCTTCAGGATCTGCTCGAGCAGGATGCCTTGCTGATAACCGGTCAAATAGCTGCCGTTGGTGATATCGACACCCGACAAATATTTGTCGAGAAAGCTCCGGTAAGCCTGCATGGCAGGGTCGTCCTTCCACGCCTGATCCAGGATATCCTTGTTGATCGTCCCGACGATCACGCCGACTGATTTGTCGAGGCCGGCCGGGGTGAGCGTGCCTCCAACCGAACCGGACGGAAAGTCGATGATGAGGGTCGCCTTCCAGCCGATCAAAGAGGCTTGCCGGATTGCCTGCGCGGCGAACTTCGGTGTTCCCGCGATCATCAACGCGTCGGCGCCGGAGCTCTTCAGATTGGTGATCTGTGAATCGACGGTCGGTTCGGTGACCTCGTAGGAAGCGCTGACGACTTTTCGATCGTAGTCCTTGCCGAGAAACGTCTTGAAGGCATTGACGTAATCTTTGCCGAGGTCGTCGTTTTGATAGAGGATCGCATATTTGGCGTTCGGCAGCGTCTTGGTCAGATATTTGGCGTAGATTTTTCCTTCGGTATCGTAGCTGACAAGGCCCGTCGTGGTCAGCGGGTAAGCGGCGACGTCGGTGAATTTTGATGATCCGCTGACGATTGCAATGCTGGGCACGCCTTTCGCCTTCAAATATTTCGCTGTCGCCGAAATGCCGGGAGTACCGAGCTGGCCGAACATGAACGCCACTTCATCGCTCTCAACGAGCTTGCGGACGTGCTCCACCGCTTTGGGCGGGCTGTACGCGTCGTCATAGGCGATGTAGTTGATCTTGCGTCCGTTGACGCCGCCGCGGTCGTTCAAGGATTGAATGTAGGCGATCAGTCCCTTGCCCACGAGACCGATCGACGACGCCGGGCCGCTGAACGGAAACACCCCGCCGATCTTGATCTCGGTCGCAGAGACTCCCGGTTCGTCGGCCGCGAGTGCCGGGCCGCACAAGAGTAATGTCAGCGCAGCCACGAGCTTCCATGTCGGCGTCATTTTCTCGTCCTCCCAAACGCGCCGCGCCCTTTTCGGGGACATAGCGCTGTTACTGTGCGGCTGCCTGCTCGCGCCCTGCGTCCTCCAAGCCGAATTCGACTTCGCTGAACCGGACCCATCCAGGGCTGCAACCGCATATCGCGACCGTTACGACCAGTCGTCTCTTCTTTGAAGATACAGTTCTTTTTTAGAACTAGTCAACTGCTATAATCCAACGCGGCCGCTCGCGAACTCCGGGGCGCGCTCACCTGCGGAATCAAGCCAAGCAAATTGGCGTGCTTCCAGCGCTACTCTGGAAGGGCCTGGCCAGTCGATTTTGAAGTGTTCGAGACCGATCAACGCGCGGGCTCAGCCGCCCAGGCCGAGGCAAGATACGAAACTTCTCAGTTCTATTTAAGTATCAATCGCGCCTCCGGTTGCCCGCTCGGGAGCATCAGAAGCGCTATCTTGCCAACGCCAACGTCAGCACGCAGCGCGGTATGACGTTCGTGGTTCTCTCCAATGCGACGATCAAAAGAATCCGGCGCTCAAATCCAGGCCATGGGTAAGCGAAAGCAGAACACGAAAGCGCACGCTACGGCCAACAGCAGCGCGTGCTTTGCCACGCCGGCGCTGGTAACCGAGAAGATCGTGCGGGAAATTGCGCTTAAGATGGCCGTCTTGCACACGCCTTCGCATCCTCGCGGCGCATTTCGCCCGAGCTTTGCTTCGTCGCTTCACCCTCTTGTCCAGGAGGGCGCAGGGAAGGCCGGGTGCCGGCTGGCACCCGCGGTCCGCTGCGCGAAAGGTAGCGCAAGGAAACCGCACAGCAGCATACAGGTGTAGCCAATCACTCGGCCTTCCCTGCGCAGTGGCTTTACGGCGTATGCCGTGCTCTCCCGGGAGCCGAGTTCCTGTTGGCCTCCCTCGCCTTCACGAAAGTCGCGGACACCGCGCCGGTTGACGCGAATGCCGCCTCCGCAAAGGCTTGACCGTAGCAACGACGGCCAGGACCACACGGTTTTGCCGTACGCACGACTCGCTTGTCGCCACCGGTTTCGACGACGTTGTGCACGTTGCCGCCGACCTGATGACGAGACGAACCTGACAGCGCCGCTCGTCGGCACGAAGTTCTGGGCTCACGGAGAGCAATCCGCCCTGCCCGCACTTTCGCGCCCGACGCTGCCGCGTCCACCGCAAGCCCGGCTCTACGACCATCACGACACATGGTCGCCCCTCAAGGGTGAGCCGGGATGGGCGACACATACGCCAAAACCGAATTTCGGTAAAGTGGAATATTTTTGCGGGGAGGGATTGACGGGCTGACGGGTGTTTTGCCCGACGGGTGACGGTTGGCAACGCTCAGAATTTTGGAGCGTCCGAGTGCCACCGCACAAGCGCATCCATGTTCAGTCGCATTTCGTTTGCATTGAACGATTATCAAGCCATACCGAGAAGCTTAGCCGAGAAACTGGTTGAGAGACGTTCGTCTCACCTTTGCTGGGTGGAGAGCCAGTTTAGGCTGTCCCGATTCTCACCGGCTGCGGGAGGCATCAAAAATGCAAAGAACCCCCGGCAGTTTCCCGCCGGGGGCCTCTTGGAGGTCAGGTCGTTAGACCAAACTTACCAGTTGCGCTGAGCGCGGAGCAGCACGCTGACGGTGCTCTGATCCTTCAGCTCGTAGGTGGCACCCGGCTTTGCGATGAGTGGCGCAGCGGCAGGCGTGGTGATCGTACCAGCGTACTTCTGGTCGAGCATGGTGTAGGCCACGTCCGCCGAGAAGGTCAGGTTCTTCACCGGGGTCCAGCGGGTGATGAGACCGACCGTGCCGAGGTTGAAGTCCGGGTTGCAGGTGGTGATGCCCGCAGTGGCTGCGCCCAAACCGAGGAGAGCACCGCAGACGAGAGCCGAACCGCCGTTGCCGTACTTCAGCTGAGAGTACGAACCGTAGATCGCGGTGTTCCAGAACGCATCCCAGTTGTGGGTGAAGGCGCCACGGAAGCCCCAGCTCGTAACCGTGGAGATGCCGGTTCCGTTGGCAAACACACCGTCAGCAGCGCCGGCAAGGCCAATGCTCTGATAGGCACCCGCCAGGCCGGTACCGCCGAACATTGCATAGTTCTGCGAGGCCAAGCTCTGGAAGTTGTAGCGGGTCGCACCGTCCGTGTAGACCGCCTGCACGTTGAGCGTGTCGCCGGCACCAGTCGGGATGTTCTTGATGGACAACGCCGCCTGCACGGCATATCCCCACTTGTCGCCCGGGTGACCGGCCGCTTCGGTTCCCGCAATCGCAGCCGCCGCGGGCAAGCCAGTGTAGTACCCGACGTGGTTGTTATGCGCCGCTGCGGACAACTGGAAGAGACCCCAGGCCTGGTCAACGCGGACCATACCCTGGATGTCAGGAGACCGGGTGCCACCGAAGGCATTGATGCCGTAGCCGCCCGAACCAAAACCCGCGACGGAAACGCCGGCGCTGGTGTTGTACAGGTTGCTCTGATAGTAGGCAGTCGGGTCTACCGCCGAAATCGCGGCCGTGATGCCCTGACCGAAGTCAGCGGTGTAGGTGAACTGGTTCACACCAGTGACCGTGCCGCCGCCACCCGTCAGACCGTCGAAGTTGTTGCCCGGATAGTTGGTCCAGGGAGCGTCGAACTGCGCGACGGCCTTACCCATGGTGAAGCCGGCGAACTGGATGAAGGCGTAGTACACGCCGAGCGTACCGCCAGCGATCGCGCCTGCGTTGGCATTGTTGGGCGCGCCAACGCCCGTGCCGCCGAGCTGCGAGTAAACGGTGGCGCCAGGAGTGGTGCCGCTGCCCGAGTAAGCATCCGTCGTCCACGAGAACACCACATCCGCGAAGGTACGAACCACGCCGTATTCGGTCGCGGTGCGCGTGTCGACGTTGAAGTCTT
This sequence comes from Bradyrhizobium sp. LB14.3, assembly GCF_040547985.1. Taxonomy (NCBI): domain Bacteria; kingdom Pseudomonadati; phylum Pseudomonadota; class Alphaproteobacteria; order Hyphomicrobiales; family Nitrobacteraceae; genus Bradyrhizobium; species Bradyrhizobium sp. LB14.3. Next base: position 37,291 of record NZ_JBEPQT010000011.1, on the reverse strand, counting down.
CACGGGCGCGAGTGACGTAGTAGTTCGTCAGACGGTTCTGAGCACCTTGGGTGCTGCTGAAATTACCGTTGAAGTCGGTCGCGTTGATAGCGACTTCGGCACGCAGATAACCACCCAGCTTGATGCAGGTATCAGTGCCCGGGATGTAGTAGAAACCGGCACCATAGAGCGAACAGATCCTCACGTACTCGACCGCTTTGGCCTTTACGGGAAGATCAGCCGCTTGTGCTCCTCCAACGGCGAGCAGCGCTGCCGCGGAACCGAGCAAAAGGCCCTTGAACTTCATGTTAACCTCCAAGTTGAAGCCCCGTACAATTGCTCGTACAAAGCCGTTTGAGCTACCCGCAAAAACACGTCGAAATTCAACGCGTCCCTGTAACGATGGTCTACTTCAGCGAAAGACCTAAACGGGACGACCTTGGGATGCCCCCCTCCGTCGCACTCACGATAAGAAGCGAAGACCTCCGATCAATCAATGACAGACTGCCTTTGTTGAGGCCTGAATGGCGCGTTTTTGGACGGATGTTGCACAAATATCACTTTTTGCTGAACGGCTACTTTTCACCAATACCTTGATAATACTTACGAAATACCCGCCGCTTGATAGAAGTGCTCGGGGCGTGATCTCGCGCTGTAGGAGTTCCCCACAGCCTCAATCCTCCCTCTGCTGCTGATCATCTCGGGGAATCAGCCCAACCCCAAGGCCTTGCGCCTTTCGAACGAGGGAGTTTCTTGGCGGAGACCCGAGGCTTTGGCCGAGCGACGCGGAGTCACTGCTCGGGCGGCTGATCTGAGCTAGAGCGTCACTCTTCTAATCAGGACTTCTCCTGGAGATGCACCGGAAGGCCCATCGCTGCGGAACGAAGAAGGTCGCTCCGGGTTGGCGAGGAGAACCTTCACTTGCGGCGTTGGGCGAAGCAGCCATGCGTTCGGCCTTCTCATGCGGTACTCATGACCGCTGGCCATAATGCCCTCCGCGGATCAGGTCCCGATCAAGAGCACGCATTCATAACGGATCACGGCGAGTGCGCCCGCCGTGATCCGGCTGCCCAAATTGCGATCGCCTTGCTTGCTGATACTGCCAAGCTTGTCCGGCAACGCGCAGGGGTGTCGAACAGCTGTTGGCGTCGCCGATCCAGCTGACTGCCGGGTCCCGGGGTTGCCCGCGCGTGTCTTGCGGCTCTCGGCAGTCAGTTGCGGACACTGAAGGCTCAGATCCTGGAGTTCGCAGATCCTGGAGTTCGATAGGCGCATTATTGCTTGGCATCGATCAAACGCGACAAGCAAGCGACTGGATGCGATCCCTGGCATCGGTTCGGCACCGGCAACGGCGCTAGTCGCGAGCGAGTTGATGACGGCAGTCTGCTGGCGAATGATGAGATGGCGCAGGCGATGAAGCATCAGACAGCTCTGTTGTTCGATCGTCTTGCTCGCCACGAACCGCATGCTAGGCCTTGTGACCGCCTCGCAAAGCGCCTCCGCGTCGGTGCTGTCGTTCTTCTGCCGCTTGACGTGGGGCTTCACATTGGACGGAGGCATCAGTTGGACCGTATGCCCCAAGGCCTGCAGCCGGCGCGACCAATAATGCGAGGACGCACAAGCCTCGATCCTCACTGGGCACGCGGCATCTTCTCAAAGAAGGACGGCACGAAACGGCGCTTGAGCTGAAGGCGTAGGACCACATGGAATGACGGGTGCCTCGTTATCAGGGCACCCGTCCGAAGTTGATCAACCAAAGCTCATTCTACCTGGCGATTGCAGCTTGGGCCGCGGCGATCTTCGCCTTCACGGCCTCGAGATTGAAACTCGCGCCTTTCTGCATCGGCGGAAACTCGATCGCAGTCATCGCCAGCTTTTCAACCTGTTGTTGAACAAATACGAAGCGCCAGAATTCGTATTTGAACCAGTCGAAGTATTGCTGCGCACCTTCCTTGGTCCCGTTGTTCGGCCAGCCCGTGCGCTCGAACGGATCGAGGCGCAGGTTGGTTATGTAGGGTACATCCGGCTTGCTTTTGTCACCCAACCAGCCCCCAGGCTGGTCGATGAACCGAAACTTATAGTCATCGATGCGCACCGCGCCGAGCTCGCTTTCGCCGAAGTACCAGATCTCGTGCCTTTTCGACGGCCCCTGACCGGTGATCATATCCATCTGATTATAGCCATCGAGATGGCACTTGAACGTGGTTTCGCCGATCTGCTTTCCCTTCTTCAATTCTTCGACGATGTTGGGATTGCCCGCGGCAGCAACAAGCGTCGGGAACCAGTCGAGGCCGGAGATGATGCCATTCTCGACCTTGCCCGCCGGCACTTTGCCGGGCCAGCGGATCATTGCTGGGACGCGGAAGCCGCCTTCCATCACCGTGCCCTTGCTCTGCGCGAATGGCGTCTGTCCGCCATCGGGCCAGGTGAACACTTCGGTGCCATTGTCGGTCGTGAAGATGACGATGGTGTTGTCGTCGACACCCATGTCCTTGAGCTTCTTCATGACAATGCCGACGTCATCGTCGAGTTGCGCCATACCGGCTTCATGGATCGTCCAGCCGTTCTTGGAGTTGCGCAACGCCTGATATTTCGGCGACAGATGGGTGACGATGTGCATGCGGGTCGGGTTGAGCCACAGGAAAAACGGTTTGTTCTCGGCCTTCGCCTTATCGATGAACGCCAGCGAGAGGTCGCGAATTTCGTCGTCCACGGTTTCCATTCGCTTCGGATAGAGCGTTCCGGCGTCCTCGATCCTCTGCTTGCCTACCTTGCCCCAGCGCGGATCTACCGTGGCGTCGTCAACGCTGGTCGCATATGAATGAATCATGTTCCGCGGACCGACGGTGTTCAGCAGATCCTGCGGATAGGCGGGATGGGCCGGATCTTCCATCGCATCCAGATGATAGAGGTAGCCAAAGAATTCGTCGAAGCCGTGCACGGTTGGCAAGAACTCGTTTTTATCACCGAGATGGTTCTTGCCGAATTGGCCGGTCGCGTAGCCCATTCCTTTTAGCGCCTGAGCGATCGTTACGGCCTGCGCCGGCAGGCCTGTGGGAGCGCCGGCTTGGCCAACGGTCGTCATACCGGTGCGGATCGGCAGCTCGCCAGTGATGAAGTTGGCACGGCCGGCCGTACAACTCGCCTCGGCGTAATAGTCGGTGAACAGCATGCCTTCGGCGGCGATCTTGTCCAGGTTCGGTGTCCGGCCGGCCATCATGCCGCGGTGGTAAGCGCCAAGATTCCAGATGCCGATGTCGTCGCCCATGATGACGACAATGTTGGGCTTTTGTCCGGCAGACGCAGCTGCCGGTGCTGTCGTCGCCTGCTGCGCCTGGGCAGGGCTCGTCAATCCGACGGCTGCGAGTGCCGAGGCCGCGACGAGAGAGCTGCCGCTCAATAGCAATTCGCGGCGTTTCAATCCTGCGCTGCCTGGCCCGGTAGCGAGCTCTGACTTTTCTGACGCCTTTTTGTCGCTCATGACGATTCCCTTCCTGGTGAGCACGTGAAGCCGAATGACGAGAGCGTCGGCTCGAGGCGGCATGACTCGGCCGGGCAAGAGCGACAACAGTATGCGCAAGTACTGCAAGTACTGAAGGCTCTCCACCTGACGAATGTCGACCGTCGCAAGTACAGCTTGTGAGCCGACGCACTAACGAAAATGACCCACGACCCATCCTGGCGGAGTTTCTAGGGATCGACTATGCGGAAACGGCAACCGCTCCAATTGCGAGTCCAACCCGATCATGCGGATGGCTTAGGGGCTGTGCAGGATCGCTCCGTTGCCGAACGAGGTCGCTGAGATGGGTAGATGGCAAGCTAGGCGTTGATCTTCCTCATCAGGATTTTCTCCTGGAGATGCACCGGAATCCAACATGGCTCGCAGACGTATCGATCGGCTCGGCATGACGGGCTGCCGGGCGATAGCGTCGGCAGTAGTTCGGCGCACACAGATGTGAGCCTCCCTTGAGCACTCTCCGTGGAATGCTGATGTTCGGGGTGCGCGGGTCGTAGCTCCCGCCCTCGGCGCCGCCGCGCGGATTCTGCGGAACGCAACAAGCCTTCGGCGCATCGGCATCGTGCTTCGCCGAATACCAGTCGGCCGTCCACTCCCAGACGTTGCCGATCATGTCATAGAGGCCGTATCCGTTCGGCGGAAACGCGGTCACCGGCGAGGTACGTTCGAAGCCGTCGACTGCGAGGTTCTCATGCGGAAAATTCCCTTGCCAGGTGTTGGCCATGTGTTTGCCAGCAGGCGTCAGTTCGTCTCCCCACGCGAACTCCGCGTCGCTCAAGCCCCCGCGCGCGGCGAATTCCCATTCGGCTTCGGTCGGTAGTTCCTTCCCGGCCCATTTTGCGTAGGCTTCCACGTCGCGCAAAGCGACGTGAACGACGGGGTGATCTTCCAGCCCACGGATATTGCTGTGACGTCCGTAGGGCCGTCGCCAGTTGGCGCCGAAGGCGAATGTCCACCACTCCCCCCAGTAACGCAGGTCCACCGCCTCTTTGGGCGGGGTGAACACAAGGGAGCCTGCTTTGAGCATCCGCGGCAATGCGTTTGGATAATCCTTCGCGTCGGGAGTGATCTCTGCGAAGGTGACGTAGCCGGTCGCGTTGATAAACTCGCGGAACTGGCGATTGGTTACAGGCGTCCGGTCCATCCAAAAACCGTCCACGGTAACGCGGTGGGCGGGCGCTTCCTCCGGATAGTGCGTGTTTGAGCCCATCCGAAACGTACCGCCCGGTACGTGCACCATCTCTATATGCGGTGAATGTTCAACGCGCCTGGGATCAGACTGGGGAGCGAAATTCATGTGACTTCCGTCTTGCCGATCACTTCAGTAGCAGAGTGCCCAGCCTGCGCCGCGCGCACTATGCGAATTCGGCAGAATCCCGAAATCCTCGAAGCGAAGACCAAGCCTTAGCTACGAACTCGAAAGGCCAGGATTACCAATCCCGCCCCCTGAATGAGGAGCAGCGCACCAAAGACAACCGGCACGGCCAATGCGGCTGCGATCGGAGACCCTAATAGCAGAAGACCAACCAGGCCGTTGATCGCTCCCAGGATAAGCGGCCCGATGCCGCCACCCTTGAGGCCGGCAATGATCTGCAGGGCGCCCATGACAAGTCCTTGCACGCCGAGAATGAGGATAAGCACAGTAGGCACGGTCAGGGAAGCAACCAAAGGGTGCCTTAGAACGAACAGTCCAGCCAGAACGCCGACAAGCCCGCTAAGCAGGGACCATATCCACGGAGTCGAGCGATCGACGAAGACCTGAACCAGCGCAAGGAGGCCGGTGATAAGCCAGTAGAATCCCAGGAAGGTTGTGAGCGCCAGGATTGTGGCTCCGGGCTGAGTGACAAGCATAAGGCCAAGGATGATACCGGCAAAACCCTGCAGCAGGAAAACCCACCAGATGCTCGGCTGTTGCGGAAGGATAGCGATATTGGTCATGACGCGCGGACTCCCTCTGCTAAATGGCTGGCGGCAATCGCTGCGGCTTGAGCAGCTCGGCGGTGTCGAGCGCGGCTCGACGCCAGCTCACAGTATCCAAAGTGACCGGCTTTGGGCCGGCCACTGATGTTGGATATCGGCAGGCGTCGTTACTCGCTCTGATGACCGGACTTCTTCATCTCTGCGAGGATACCGTCGAGGTTATAGGTCTCCGGTGCCTGCATCGGAGGGAAGTCCTTGTACGAAAAGAGCTCCTTTTCCCAGAGCAACTGGCCGAGCGGCAGGATATTCCAGTCATAGAGATAGGCCGTGCTCGGAGAGCCGATCGAACCGGCGTAGCCCAGCAACGATTTGGCATCGGAGCCGACCGTCTGTTCGAATGGGTCACGCTTGATGTTGGCGACCTGCGTCCAATGGAAGCTCTGCGCTCCGAACAACCCGCCGGTCCCGGTGTCCGGTACCATCGTGTAGTACATCTTCCAGTTCTTGTAGCGTACCGCCGATGGCTGCGCGCCGGTGTAGTAGAAGAAGACTTCGCGCGCCGACTTGTCCGTGCCTTCGAGATAGGCGCGCTGATCGACGCCGTCCAGCGTCGTCTTGACGATGCCGGGATAGCTTCCGGCCTCGATCTGCTTCTTCAAAGCGTCGCCCTTCGGGCCGCCGGCGATGTCGACGAGCGTCGGCAGCCAATCAAGTGCCGACATCATCTCGCTCTTGACCGTGCCCGGCTTGATGTGGCCCGGCCAGCGAACGACCAGCGGGGCGCGCATGCCACCTTCCCAGGTGGTCAGCTTGCCGCCCTTGAAAAGGGTGGTGCCGCCGTCGGGAAAAGTGATGTTCTCGGCGCCGTTGTCGGTGGTGAAGACGATGATGGTGTTGTCGAGCTGGCCCATGTCTTCGAGTTTCTTGAGAACATAGCCGATATTGTCGTCCATCTGCTTCATGCCGGCCTCGTTGAGGCCCCAGTCCTTGCCACCGGGCTCGCCGATCATCGCCTCGTATTTCGGTGGCAGCACGGTCGTGATGTGCATGCGCGCCGGGTTGTACCAGACGAAGAACGGCTTGTTGGTCTTCTTGGGATCGTTGCGATCAAGATAGTCGATGACCTTGGCCGAGATTTCTTCGTCCACGCTTCGGGATCGGTCGAGCGTCAAGGGACCTTCGTCCTTGCAGGTCTGGTTTGCTTGCGAGCCGTCGGGCGATTTGCACGCAAGCACTGGCCGCGGCGGCGTCAAGCACGTCGTTGTTCGAGGATCCACGGCACCTGGGACTTCGGTGAGACCCGGGACCGGGGTTGCTTTGCACGGAGGCGCAATGCCTTGCACGGTCGGGCTCTTGTTGATGTCCGGGAAACTCACCCCCTGCATCGCGTCGAGGTGATACAGGTAACCCCAGAACTCCTGGAAACCATGCGCAGTTGGTAGCGCCTCGGGATTGTCACCAAGGTGATTCTTGCCGAACTCACCGGTGTTGTAACCGAGGTCGAGCAAGAACTTGGCAACGGCGGGGGTGCCAGGCCGCAGCCAGGACGGGCTGCCGGGGAGCTGCGGGGGAATCATGCCGGTGCGAAGGGGATGCATGCCGGTGAAGAACGCATTGCGGCCGGCGGTGCAGCTCTGCTCAGCATAGTAGGTCATGAAAAGCGCACCGTCATTTCCGATGCGGTCTATGTTCGGAGTCTCTCCCACCATCAAGCCGCGATGATAGATGCTCGGCTGCATGATGCCGATGTCGTCGCCCATGATGAAAAGGATGTTGGGCTTTCCGGCTGGCGCCTGTGCGAAGGCCGGCAGGGTCATCGCAGGCAAACTGACGGCCGCCAAGGCCGCCCCTGAGACCAGTATCCGTTTTAAGCTTTTAGTGATCGTCATAGCTCCGGCTCCTACTCTCACGATGTGTGAACGGCAGACTTTTCGAGGTCTGGAGGGCGGCCGCAGAAAGCGAAATCAATTGGCCGCACTCGCAGAGCTTTCCGCTTGCTGACGTGGCTAGTCTTCCAAGCTCTCTCAGAAGGGGCTATGCGAATACGGCAGAGCGCTTGTAAATTATTCCGCTTTGTTGGAAACGCGGCGCAAAGTTGACGAAGGTGTTTCACCGAAAGCGTCACGGTAGGCCACCGCAAAGCGGCCTAGTTCGGTGAAGTGATGATTTCGCGCAATCTCTGAAACGCTCGCCGATTCCGGATCGGCGCAACTCAATGCGGATCGCGCCCTGTTCAACCGCCGCAACAGGTAATACCGGCTTGGACTAACGCCCAGAAATTCTGCACAGCAAACTCGCAACGTGCGCTCCGGCACTCCGATTGTGCTGCAGAGCTCGGACAGGTTCAAATGAGGCTCGCTTCGTCGCGCCAAACACTCTTCGAAGCGGAGCATGATATCGGCGTGGCGCAGCCTGGAATTCGAGAGCCCACCGGCATGCCTGGTCGACAGGCATTTGACGAGTGCATGGAGCAACTCGCGCTCGAGCGAGGCCGCACCGGCTTTTGAAATGAATTCTCCAGCCCTTTCAGCGAGCTGACACGCTTGGGAAACCAGGCCCAACAACACAGCAGTGGCGCCGTCTCCAGGAACCAAGACGTAGCCCTGTGATGGCGCTCTAATTGTTTCACCAATCAGAGTTTTGCTGCATGCGATCAGCTGATCTGGCGGCAGAGATATCATGTACCAGTCCCCTTCTCCGACGGTTCGCTGGTGCGCTTTCTGCCCAAGGGAATGGAAAATCAGATCGCCAAAATTCAAGCCCAAGCCGCAATAGATCAGGCTCCGCGTCCGATTCGTCGAAAACGAGATGTGCACATGGGCCGGCGGCAAGGTGAGGAAAGCGATCCGCGGAAGGTTCTCTCTCCCTCTCAACACGTTCAGGCAGCCAAGATCCAAATGGGTCAGTTGCCCCTTGAACGCTCCATTCGATGTAATAAAGAGCTCGACCTTCGCCGCTCCAATCGCCGCACCGTAGGCGTCTGGACTAGCGAAAGTCGCCATTCCGTTCTGGATCATCCAAATCGTCTCGTTCGAAGACGGCCGCCGCCGCCGGCCCAGGCGGGCCCCAGCATGGTAGATCGGCAACGATCCGCCTATGCAGCTTCGGAAGCGGAATGTGCTCGGTCGCGACTATTGGTTTCCTGGCTCCCCCTCTGGGCGACTGGCGCTATGCCCCAAGTGTTGCGCCGAGACATCAGCCGCCAACAGTTTGCTGTTTTTTGCCGATTTTGCATAGCTTACGACCGAACCGCAGATAGCATAGGAGAACAAGGTACCGGGGAGCGGGCAGATGCGGCGTGATGGTTCGATCAGGGACTTCGGGCTCGGCGCGGGTACGATCTGTGCGATGCTGATCCTCACCACCCAAGTGTCCCGCGGCGACGAAAGCGGCATTTCGTTCTGGCTACCCGGCCAGATCAGCAGTCTGCCGGCGGTCCCGCAGAGCGCGCCGGGCTGGTCGATGGGGACCGTCTATTATCACACGAGTGTTGCAGCTTCCGGTTCAGTCGCTGCGGCAAGAGAGATTCAGATCGGGAGGCTCGCGCCGAACGTCAATGTCAGCCTCAACGCGAGCCTGCATGCGCAAGCCGATCTTTTGCTATTAAACCCGACCTACACCTTCGGCACACCCGTCCTTGGTGGCCAATTGGCAATGGGAGTAACGGGCATATTCGGCCGGTCGGCTGCGACCATTGATGGAACGCTGACAACCAGCGTGGGAGGATTTGCGGCAACGCGAATGGGGAGCATCGGTGACTCGATTACGTCCGTCGGCGATCTCTACCCGATGATCACGCTGAAATGGAACTCGGGCGTTAACAATTATATGACGTACATAACCGGCGATATTCCGGTCGGCGCTTACGATCCAAGTCGCATCGCGAACATCGGGATCGGTCACGGCGCCATCGATGCTGGCGGCGGCTACACGTACTTGAACCCGGCTACGGGTGTGACGCTTTCAGGCGTTGCGGGATTCACTTACAATTTCAAGAACCCCGACACGCAGGTTCAAAGCGGAATCGATTTCCATTTCGACTGGAGCACAGCGCAATTTCTTTCGAAACAGGCTTTCGTGGGCCTGGTCGGCTACGCTTATCAGCAAGTCTCAGATGATACCGGCGGACATCCACTGCTTGGCGGCTTCAGATCTCGCGTTCTTGGTATGGGGCCCCAGTTCGGATACATTTTCCCCGTCGGCGACATGCAGGGATATCTGAACATAAAGGCATACGGAGAATTTGATGCGGCGAACCGGCCGTCTGGTTGGAATACGTGGCTGACGTTTGCAATTTCCCCAACGGCGGCAACGGACGCGAAGCCGACTCGGCATCTCGTGACGAAGTAGTGATCGGGACTTCGTGACGGCTTCGCTTCTGCACGCGTCCCTAAACTCGCCATCAGGCAGTTAGGTGAGTTCTGCTGTTGAGCTTTGACGAAACGTTTGCCAGCCCGTTGATCGCTTTAAGGCTCAACACGTGATTGCCTCGCTCGTTTGTATCTTGCGCAAGCCTCGCAAGGTGGCTTCGCTGCCGACGTGCGTCAACTCCGCAGGTTTCGATTGAGAACAACTTCTTCCCAACGGATCGAATTGAACCGAGGCTTTGATGCACAGTCGGCTGAAGGCAACCGCGGGAACTCAGCGCGCATCGAACGAAAAGATCACTTTCCAATCTTTCTTCATGTCGATCACAGTCCACCGGTTTGCAGCAGCCGCGTCCAACGCCACGTCGAGCCGTCCAAAATGTGACTGTCGATCATAGGCGTACTCGCGCGCTGCGTCAGTGTGATGAACTATAGCCCCAAGACGCAAGCCATCGCCGCCGATGGTGGTCCATTGAAGCATTTGCAGATCACCGTCTGAGTTTCCGAATGCAGCAATGGGACGACGGCCAACAAACTCGTAGATTCCAACGGGCTTGCCCGCCTTGTCGTCGATGAAGTTCACCTCCGGCAAACGGAATAGCGTAGGAATGCCATCGCGCATTTCAAATTTGGTCTTGATAGATGACCCTACCACTTGTTCCGGAGGAACCCCGTACACTTTGTCCGTCCATGGACGCATAAACTCGACGCCGCCGCCGGACACTATATAGGTCTTGAAGCCGTTCGCCCGAAGATAGGAAATCAACTCAAGCATCGGCTGATAGACCAGTTCAGTGTAAGGCCGCCGGAATCGCGGATCGCGCGCCGTGGCGAGCCAGTCCACCACAATCTTGGAGAATTCGTCAGTCGTCATGCCGGCGTGGGTCAGCAGGATTAGATCCAGCAGGCTGCGCTCGCTGAAGCCGGTCAGAGCTTGCATATTCCCTGCAAGTACCGACTGGAAAGGCTCGGTATACTGCCATTCCGGATGCAAGGGCGCCAGAGCCTTTACCCGATCGAGCGCGAATGCCAGTTGAACATACATCGGCTGCTCAACCCAAAGCGTGCCATCGTTGTCGAAGGTCGCAACACGTGCGGCGGCCGGCACGAATTCCGAGCCGCCTAGTGTAGTGACTCGACGCACAAAATCCACGATAGCCTGTTTCGTCGGCGTGTCGTTCCATGATGGGAGGGGATCGCTTTGGGCAAACGTGGGCACCAGGCAGATCAGGTTCAGCAACAGACCCAATGTGGCGCCGGCAATCGCGCTCAAAAATTTGCGCCTCATAGCTCACACTCCAAGTGCCGACAAATTATCGGGACTCCCGACTTGGTGGAGTTTGAATGAGCCGGATGTTCACCGTCTATGCAATTTCGGCAGACCTTCTGCATAAGCACGCCTGAGCTACCAGCGACGGAGCGGCCTCTCGACAATGCACGAACAGTGGCGAACGTCGCGCAACGAGGCGGGTTAGCGTCACCTCGGATCGGGCCGGAACCTGTCGCCAAGAACTTGCGCCGGTCACGCGATGGAACGTGACGTTCGTCGGCGAGCCGGGCTTTATCTGAAACTCAAGATACGAGCTGTGAAGGACGATCTATATTTCTCGATCGGAAGTCCTCACGACGCCGTAGGGTGGCGAGCGGCGGTTCGCCAAACAAGTTGCGATAGGCAACTGAAAAGCGGCCCAGCTCCCAGAAGCCATGCGTGGTGGCGATCTGGGTGACCGTTGCACAGTCGGGTGCTGCTTGTCCCAAGGCGCGGTGAACAAGGTGCATCCTCCGCAAAGTGAGGTAGCGAATCGGGCCCATACCCAGATGCTCCTCGCAGACAACTCGCAGCGTTCGCTCCGCGACCCCGATCGCGGAGCATATTTCATCCAGGTACAAAGGAGTGTTTGGGTTCGCATCTATAAAGTCTTCGAAGCGCGCGACGATAGTCCCGTGTCGCAGCCTGCCATCTTTCGATGCCGAGACGTTGCAGTCAGCCACGCATCGCAGCAGAGCGTAGACCAATTGGTGCTCGATTGCGCGGATTACCTCCGGAACCTCCAGAAGCTCAGGGGCTGTTTTGGCAAAGGCTCCGGCGATCGCATGCAGGTCCAGAAATCGTTTCATCAGGTCCGGGGCAGGCCTCAGGAAACGCGTACGCTGCTGTGGATCGAACTCGAAACCCATCATCGAACTGCACGCTTCAGCAAGCTCCTTCACTGCAAGCGACACTCCGCCGAGGCGATATTGTCCAGTCGTCACCACATGCTGCATGTCATGATCGTGCGCGCACAGATCACCTAGGGAGAATAACCGGCCTCGATTGTACACCTCTGGCTGATCTTCAGTGAGGAAAGTAAATACCTTGCGAGTTGCCGTGACCCTGCCTCTGTGTATACGCGGCAAAGTTTCATCGAGTCGCTGCATCCACAGCCGATCCAATGTCACTTGCGTTAGCTGGGCTTTGAATTCGCCCTTCGCCGTCGGGAATATCTCTATGTCGGCCGAACGGATGCTCGCTGCGTACTGAGCCGGGTCAGCGAAATTGAGGACTTTAGTCCGATTCACTTTGAGCTCCACCAAATACGCCGGTACACGCTCAGCGAGCAACACTCTCTGTTTCTAATTCAGCATGTCAAGAAAATCTATGCAGTATCGGCAAAAATCATTTTCCATCGATATGCTGAAATCGCATAGGCCGCCCGAAGCGAAGATGACAACTTCTCAAAGCGCGCACAAAAATTTTCCGGAACCGCCCGGTCTGAATTGATTTGAGATCATATCAAATGCGACCGGCGAAGAGGCCAGATGCGCGAAGAGCGATTGACCGCGGCTGAGTGCGAGGAAATCGAGGCGGCGATGCGCGACGATGCTGCATTCCTGCCACCGGGATCAATTGCACGAGAGAAACTGTTGCAGCTGGCGGAAGCGTACCGGGTTCTCGCCGGTCTCAAAAGAATAGTAGGTCGTCAAGTGAATTGATAGTTTCCCATGCACCTACCGCATCGCACCATTAGAACGGTTGCCGCAGCGCAGGACTTCTCCTGCTGTTGCGCGTCAGAGAATGCGAATGGCGAGCTGGTCGTTCGTCTGTGGACTCTTCTCCCGAAGCAACAGCGGCGATGGGCTTGGTCATAGGCACTCGAGCTGGTTCGATGACCTGAGTTTTTCCGGAATTGCATAGGCGGCCTGAGCGCTGAATTTTATGCTGACCAGCCAGCGACTCCCGCGAACCCACCTGGAGAACACTCGTGCAAACGTCGATCTTGCATCGCCCGGGCCGCGAGAGCCGATCGTTTCATCTCCCGATAGGCTTTCCACGGGTTAGAGGAATGCTCATGATCACTGCTCGCTTGCTCCCCATCATTCTCGTCCTTGTACATGCGCTGCCGTCAGTTGCTATCGCCAAAGAGGCGCACGACCGCGCCGTGTCAGTTCGCGATACTCGGCCCGCTCCGCGCCTGAGAACGAGCACCGTCGCTCGACAGGATTTGTTTGATCGCCGTAACCCAAATAACGCTCGTGCAGACTGGCCAAGTCCGCCTGCTCAACCCGGACAGTTCTGAGGGTAGCAGATCTCATCTGGCTGACGCCGGTACGCCAAAGGGTGATGCCAAGTTCTGGTCCAGTCTTCTTTGATTGGCCGCTAGGGCCGAGGCCCATCGGCCGAAAGTGCATAGCAAACGGCTCTTGTTTGTTGTGATCTCGAACGCAGAACCCGATCGCTTCTCAGAGAGTTCCAGATGCGCAAAATAGTTCTTTTCGCGACAACGATCCTTTTAGCTACGAGCTCGCATTCTCGGGCCCAAACAGACCTCACCGCCTACGCCGATGCCAACGGATACATCGACGTCCAAACATTGACCTGCGCCGCGCTCGCGGGCACTTGGCAGGGGGACGCCGATCGGCTCACGACCTGGTATAGCGGCTGGTACAACGGCCTCGCCAAGAAGCATTACTTCAATATAGCGAGATCGAAAGAGCTCGAGCATGAGGTGATCGTCTACTGCAAAGCAAATCCTCAAATACGCATCATTGAGGCCATTGACGTCATGCTCAAGCAAGAGAGGCTCTCGGCCGGTTTCAAATGACATTGCTCTTGACCGCAACTTTTTAGATCGTTGAGGTGGAGCACGCGGTCTTCGCGAAACGGCTTTCATCTCGGTTTCGGCATCAGGATTGGTCGACAGAGAAAATAGATCTCGATCGCCGGAATTGCATAGTCAAACCTGTAATGCTCTTCCATGGTTGCCCGGAGAGCGCGACGCCTTCCGCAAATTCTGGAAGCAATAACGTCGACGAAAGAGGGGGCGATATGACGAGCAAGACGAAGGCTGCCGCGCTTGCGGGATTTTTGGGCGTTTCAATCGCGTTCGCAGGCATCGCCGGCGCGTTTGGGCAGGCTGCTCCGACGTCATCCTCGATAAAAACGATTGGCACCCCTACCGCGGCTGTCAAACCGGAAATCGTCCCGTCTTTGTTCGTGATGAACTCCCGCGGAGCGACACTGCAGGGAGATAACCTCGTTCTGACTGGCGTCACGCCGAGCTCGATCATCTTCGCAGATCGCCCAATACGAGCTGCCGGTCACCAGGCCACTGCCGACGTGATCGCAGAATGGGGCTCAGGAGAGGACAGCTTCGCCAAGAACCCACCCAATGCGACAGTGTCCGTTTTAGCGAAGGACGGCTCAGTGAAGGATGCGGTGGTGGTGCTGAAGAACCCGAAGCTCGAGGGTGACAAGCTGACTTTCACCGTGCAGACCCTGGAAGGTGATCTCGCCGGCGCCGATGGAGCTGCAGCGGTCTTCATCGATATTATCGGGCGGCCGCTGACGCCGCTATCGTTTGCCGGAGTTGCTCGCCGTTCCGCATTCCGCGGCGCAATGTACGCGGGCGCCGTAGGGGCCGCCGCATATGGGGCGGCCGCTTATGCCGCGCCCTACTATCGTCCCTATCCGCCTCCGGCATGCGGCTACTATCCCTACCCGCCTTGCTACTGAAGACCGCAGCTCCGCAACAGACAATCGTTGCCTTCGACGCTCGGCGCCCTTTGCCGGATGCGCTCGATCGCGGCATCCGATCGGCCCCCCGAATGCTCCTCCAAAACTGCGTCCGAAAACTTGGCGGCAAACTTGGCGGCTTCGACTCATAAGGACCAGCTCATGTGGCGTTTGGCACGTATCGCTCTCCTCGCCACCACGACCGGCGCTGTTAGCGCATCGGCATCTGCTGCCGACCTCCCCGGCCGAGTGGAGTCCCTCGCGCCGGTCGCCTATGCGCCTGCGTTTTCATGGACCGGCTTCTACGTTGGTGGCGAGCTGGGGTGGATACAAACAAACCCCCAATACACGACCGGCGCGCTACTGCTCGGTGCTCCGTTCCTGCTCACATCCGGATCGCGTAAGGATGGCCTGACATATGGAATGCTCACTGGCTATAATTACCAGGTGGGTCAGTTGGTGTTGGGCGTCGAAGGTGATTTTCAGGGATGGACGGTCGGCGCTATACGCTACACCGCAATCACCGGCGATTTCCTTACGGCGCATAGCAAATGGGGCGGCTCGATACGCGGGCGGCTCGGCTACGCTGCCGATCGCGCCCTGCTCTATGTGACGGGTGGAGCGGCGTTCGCATCCATCGAGACCTCGATTCCCTTTACCGGTATTTCAGTCGGCGGCGACGGCACGCGCGTGGGCTGGACGATCGGGGCCGGGCTGGACTACGCCGTCACAAACAACTGGTTCACAGGGCTCGAGTATCGCTACTCACAGTATCAATCCAGATCCTTGGTGTATCCAATACCGGTTCTTAATCTTGGCATCATCGGGTTCAAGCAAGAGCTGAGCAACAACCAGGTCACGGCTCGCCTGGGCTATAAGTTCTGAATCGTTTTCGACCCTGGCTAAGCCCACATCGAGTAATTGCAGCAACGCGGGATTTCGTCATGCTCAAACATCTAGGCACGCTGTTGCTCGTGGGGCTCGCCACGCTGTTCGTATCACCTGCGGTTGCCCAACAGCCGCCTCCCGGAGTTAGCGTCGGTACCCTGACGTGCAAAATGGCGCCTTCCATCGGCTTGCTCTTTGGATCCCGCCAGCGAATGGCATGCCGCTTCGCACCCAACGGCCCCTATCCGCCAGAAGCATATCTTGGCGTGATGGGCACTATTGGTATCGATATCGGGATCACGGCAGGCGGAGCGATGGCATGGGGCGTCTTTGCACCAACGGCAGGTCCACGACGCGGATCGCTATCCGGCACCTATGTGGGTGCGAGTGGCGCCGTCGGCGTTGGCGTCGGCGTCGGCGCCAATCTGCTATTCGGTGGAACGGGACGTTCGATCGCCTTGCAGCCGCTCTCCCTCGAGGGCTCGGTCGGGATCAATTTGTCGCTTGGAGTTTCAAGCCTCACGCTTTCCTTGGCGCAATGAATTACAGCCAAAGAGCATCCCTCACCGTTCATCACGAGCCTGCAGCCAGTTCAACGACCGCGCGGTTCGGAGCCAGTCATCAGAGGACGTATCGATGAGAATGACAGTCAGATCAATTATCATCCTTGGGGCTTTCCCGTGGCTCGCCATTTCGTCGATTGGCACGGCTTCCGCGCAGGCAGACGTCGGAAAGGCACTTTTGGAAAAGCTGACCGCCAGGGTGGCAAAGCTTGAGAGCGCCTGCGCAGGCGATATCAAGAAATACTGCAAAACGGTGACGCCTGGTGAAGGGCGCATGATTTATTGCATGCAAGCCCATGAAGACAAGATTAGCCCCAAATGCGCGTTTGAACTCGGGGAAGCCACGACAAGTGTACAAACGACGGCAGACGTCCTGAAAGACGCTGTGATTGCATGCAAGGCCGAGATAAGCGGACCGTGCGGAAAAATATTGCCCGGCCAAGGTCGAATGGCTGCTTGTCTGCTGTCGAATAAACCGACAGCGTCTGCAGGTTGCGTCGAAGCCATTCAGAAGATCGAGTCCATGGCCGCTCAATAGCACTGCAAGCGCGTAGTATCTGTCAGGGATGGCCGTCTCTCCTCCCGTGTACTACGCGGCATGGTCGATCGGGCCTGAAGGGCGAGTCACTGCCTCGCGGAGAAGCGGCCACGAACAAGGGACGGGGGCCACTCTTGTTCTCTTGAATACAAGATCCTTCGCTGACGCCAACACATCAATTCAATTCGCCCGGAATCAGCTTTTTGAAGCTCGCCAGGGCTCGATAACTGTCTTCACGGCGAGTCTTGCACGCTTGCAGCCCCGGACGATTTTGACGCGGCCGTGCAAAGTTATCGCAGGTGATGAATTTTCGGGATTGGAGTTAAAGTACTTAGTCCGTCCAAGCCCGGCGCTTATGTCACGATTGCAACAACAGCATGAGCTTATTGGCAAGATCGCCGTCTGCGACATCGCTCATCCGGCAATTCGACGTTTCCGACCATCGGTCTGAGTGGGTAGAATTCTCGGCCGGGCAAATTGATGGGCTGCGACTGAGATCGTTGGAGGAAATTCCCACCCTCAGTTCCGCCGCAAGCCTTGAGGATGAATTTCGAGCGAGAAGACTGGCAACAGCATCACATCGGGCAACGCGAATAGCTCAAAGTTAAGTCCGGCATTCCCGGGAAAATTCTTACGATAGTGTTGTCGTCGACGACTTTCGCGCTGAATTGAACATTCGATGCCATGATGTCATCCGCACATCTGGCGATGATATGAAGAACATTGCCATCTTCTTTCCGCCTGCTGACGGTACAGGTCTGCATTTGACCCCGAATCTTGTCTCCCTCCAGGATGAACCCACCGCCGTACTGGTCCGAATCCTGCCGAAAGGAAATCGCACCGTCCTTCTTCATGAAAACTTGGCCGCAAGACGAGGGAGAAGTGGCCCACGAGCCGGTGATTTCGAGCGCGTTCGCCGGAATGGCTAGGGCAGACCAAGCAACAGCAAGCGTCGCAACGAGGAGACATGCTCTGCGCTTCATATGATTCTCCACGTTGCTAAGTGTCCCCCAAATTCGGCGGCGGATCACCATTCAGGAGAGACTACGGGAGATCGCTGGTTTCCGGCTATGCAGTTTCGGCAGGAAGAGAGGGTTCAGTCGACCGGGCAATTATCGCGGCGGTTTCCGCGCGCTAGCCGTAGAGACCTTGAATTCGGGCCATCGAGAGTATGGAAGGCGAAGCGGGACGGCCGATTTCGCATAGTCGTCACGGTGCGCAGTTCCTAAGATCGAGGCTGTTTGCGTAGGCCAAGCTGGGGCGGCATGGTCGCCAGGTGGCATCAGAGCGTTGTCGGAGTTCGGACGTTGGACAAGCTACGGAGGCGCTGGGGGATGTCGTTCGGGAGAGGGCAATGGTGGCTTGCCGTTTTTGGTGTCGGTGCACTCGGCTATCTGCTGGTGGCGTACGTCTTGGCTCCTTCCTTCTGGAAGCACCATGAACACGAACCCGGGCTGGCCGATTTACCCGAGGTAACTCGCACAGCAGACGGCATTCCCGGCGATGCACTGAATGTCGGGTTGGTCGGCGACGCCCAAGATATTGCCCGCGCGATGCATGCCGCGGAATGGTTTCCCGCAGACCCTATCACTCTGCGCACAAGCATTGAGATCGTGGGTAGCGTCATTCTCGACCGGCCATACCGCGACGCGCCGGTCAGCCCACTGTTCTACGATGGAAAACGAGAGCAGCTCGCTTTCGAGAAACCGGTGGGAAGCAGCGCGGACCGTCGTCATCACGTTCGACTGTGGAAAGTTCTCGAGAAAGGGACCAGCGGGCGACCGGTCTGGCTTGGCGCGATCACCTTTGATCGGGGAGTTGGAGTGAGCCGCGACACCGGTCAAATCACCCATCACATCGGGCCGGATATTGACGCTGAGCGAGACCTTCTGATGCACGACTTGCGAGCCGCCGACATGGTTGAGGCGTTTTTTAAGGTTTCCGGAGTTGGACCGACACTATTTGCGCGGAATGGCGAGGGAGATCCTTATTACACCGACGGGGAAATCGACGTGGCGCGCCTTGTCGTCGACGGTCACAAGAGCACGCAACCACCAGGAGCCTTGCCAGCGCCGGCTTTGATAGCCCTAAAGGACAGGGTCTGGCATGCTGTGAGTGCCAGCGTCGCCAAATAAAAGCGGACGCCCCGTCCTGTGCTCGATGTCGATGCTCTCGGGCCTTGCAGATAAAGAAGAGCCTCAAGACCGTCATGCGCGAACACAAAGCTCACCGCTCCGTCGCGAATTGCTTGCGGAATCTCGGCAGGACCAACGCCTCGAGCTCTGCTCCTGGCACCCGCTGACCAAGCCTGGATGGTGAAGAAAGCTTCGTCGTTTCACATAAATCCTGGGTTCCGAGGCAGGTACTGGGCCCAACTGCCGAAATCGCGTGAGGACATCAGCAACATCGGAAACTTGATCCGCATGCCGTGCTCGAACGCCGTCGTCAGGGCAGCTTCGCTCGCACCCGGAAGAAATGCCGATACTTGCGGTGCGCCACTCTCGACGGCCAGGCGCAGCGCCGTCCTGAAGGCGGTGGCTGCGGCGCCGGACTGCAGGACCGCGACCGGTCCGATATGGCCGCCGGCATCGATGTAAACGTAGCCGGCCCAATCATCTCCGTCGTACAGGCTGAAGCCTCGCATCCGGCTGTCGTTGATAAGATAGCGATGGTGCTTCTGGCGAGATACTCCAAGCACCCGCTCGTCCGCCTGCACGAGGCGAGCCAGGGTCGAGGCGTCTTGGTCGAGCGGAGCGCATTTGAACTGCGGCCCATTCAGGCGATCGATCAAACGCTCTCGGGGCGCGCTGACGCTGTAGATCGGAAACCGTGGAAACAGTCCGTGACGGATGTAGAGCCCCTGCGACACGGCATTGAAGGCAAAAGTGATCAGAACCCTGTTGGAAGCGCCGGACTTCTTGGCGTGATCCAGCGTCCGTTCGATCAGCTCGTTGCCGATACTCCCACCCTGGCGATCAGGCGATACGAAAAGCTGCGCCAGAAACCAGATATCGCCGCAGACCCAGCTCCAAGCAAAGCCGAGGATCCGGCCCTCGTCTTCCGCGACCCAGAGACCGTCGGGATCGTCCCTCAGGGAGAACAACTGAAAATTCGGAGGACTCGCTGCGGCCATGGACCCAAATCCATGGCGGGCCGTGAGATCGTTGATGCTGGCGACGACAAGCGCATCGGCGAGCTCCAGGTCCTCCGCGCGGGCGGGTCGGCAAACCATTGTCATCGAACGACTCCACGATCACGCGAACTCCCGAAAGGTCTGAATACCTGTGCCGCCGGATCAGTCTCCACAGCGTTAGGGACGCAGAAAGCCTCACCCGAGGGCTTTCCGCCACGCAAGACCGGACCGCCGGAGGCCAGTGGGCGGACGCCGCCTCAAGCGACCTCGCCGGCAGAAGGCACAGACGCATCCGGCCCCTGGAGTCGGAGCGCTCAGCTCAGAACCATTCGCCCGGGGTGTATTTGTCGACGATCAGAACAGAGAGGGACAGCAGCAGGCCCAGGCCACTAAACAGCGCCACCGAAAGCGCGGTATCGATGTCGGCGATCGATTTCGCGGACGCGCGGGGCAGCAGCCATGCAATCGCAGCGTTCATGTCACTCTCCGTTGAAGACGGCCAAGACCCGACGCCCACCACAACAGCAGGCGTTCGTTTCAGGATGACTTCGTGGGATTAACGAAACGGCTTCTCGATGCTGCGAAAACGCCTTTCGATCCGTTCCCCGACCACCGCTGCGAAAAGATGGTTGCGCGGTGTCGGCAAGCTTGTCAGCGCTCGATCGTACCGGTTCGCAGTATCTTCTTTTGCAGGAGCATAACTCCGTACAGCAGCGCCTCGGCGGTAGGTGGACAGCCCGGGACATAGATGTCGACCGGGACGATCCGATCGCAACCGCGCACCACCGAATACGAGTAGTGGTAATAGCCGCCGCCATTGGCGCACGATCCCATCGAGATCACATAGCGCGGCTCCGGCATCTGATCGTACACCTTGCGCAATGCTGGCGCCATTTTGTTGCACAATGTGCCGGCAACAATCATCACGTCGGACTGGCGCGGCGAGGCACGCGGGGCAAAGCCGAAGCGTTCGGCGTCGTAGCGTGGCATCGCCATCTGCATCATTTCGATCGCGCAGCAGGCGAGACCGAAGGTCATCCACATCAGCGAGCCGCTACGTGCCCAGGTAATCAGATTGTCTGCGGACGTGACCAGAAACCCCCGGTCCGACAGTTCGTGGTTCACTTCACGAAAGAAATGATCGTCCGCGCCTTTCGTGCCGGCATAGCGATGGACGGTCCCGACCGGCGCGGTCGTCGTGGCTGAACGCCCGCTTTGCATTATGAGTTGACTGTTGCCCATGCAAATCTCCTGATGGCCCAGCACTTGCGACGCACCGCCTGGCTCAATGAGCAAATCGGGCGAAGCCGAGAAGCAGGGCCAACACTGCGGCTCCCGCCAAGCCTGCGATAAAGATCGCGCGACGCAGGGGAGTGCGGAGAATGATCTCGCCGCCCCTGGCCTTCTCGGCCGGATAGGGCGCCGTCTGGCGTTCGTTCCTTTCTGTCATCGCTGGATCGGCTCGGTTTCCATGCATCCGATTGGTTTCGACAATGCACGCCGCTCTCGCGCTCTGTGGGGCCAAATCAAAGCAAGGCGAAACGTTCCAGGCCGGCCGGCTCAAATGTCGCCGGCCGGCAACCTGTTCCTCTTGATGCCGCGCGAGACTGCGCGGGTGCTTAGATGAACGCCCCTGGATAATGGGACGTGCATGCCATAACCCAAGTGATCGCCTCGCGATCATATTCATCGCCTGATCGCCAGCTTTCAAAAAATGTGTTTAGGCGCTCGACGCGCTCGGGCCAGACATGCGTCGCTTGCAGACCCAGGGAAACGCCGAAATTGGTGAAGGCGAACTTTGTGTCGCGCAGCGACGGCGCCCGACTGAAATAGCCCGGAGGATCAATCCACATCGTGTCGAGCGACCGCAGTGCGCGTTGCGCTTGCGCGATGGCCCATGACTCTTCAGGAAAGAAGTGAGCGAGCCACAGCATCATACCGAGCGCCAGGTCCTGGTCGATTTCGAGCCCGCGATAGGTCTGCTCGATCATGACGCTCATTTCCGCGATCTCGGACCTGAGTACATCGCTGTCGAGCAGCCGGTAACTGATATAGCCGTCATATGCATCCATGGCGCCCAGATCATAGCCGGGATAGGGACCGCTCAAATCTTCTTTCATTTTCCAGACCACACCGCGGTCGGGGATGACGAATGCCCGATGGATGTCGCGCGCCAACGCAATGCCGCGTTCGCGGTATTCAGGCTTCACATCGCCCAGCCGTGCCAGCGCAAAAAGCCACATCGCGAGGTAGTGAAAGTACTGTCCGTCGCGGTCGGCGGCCTCGCCGATGCGCAGCCCACGCGAACGGCCGAGTACGCGCTCCACATCGCTCACCAGCCGTTCGGCTTCGTCCAGCCAGCGGCGCTCGCCCAGTTCGCGGTAAAGCGAGACGTACAGCACTACCCCAAAGGCATCAGTCCAGAGATAACGCAGGCCGTTCGGCCAGATCCGCTCGGCCCGCATCCAATCGAGCTTTTCCCGCACATAGCCGATGTCCCGCAGCATCGGGCTACAAGCCGAATGGATAAGTGTCGGGCACGCCGGCCTTGGCGTGCTCCGGTCCTAGCGGCGTAACCGCCGAGGTCTCATCGAACCAGACGAAGGCGTCGAATTGCTGCGGTAGCGAGGCATTGGCGTAGTGGCTCATTAGTTCGGTATCCGGCCTGTAGATGACGCCGATGAACCGCTCCAGCCGCGGCTCCAGAAGACGGCGCCGGACTGCCTGATCGCGGCCAAGATCGAGTAGGCAGCGTGGAACATTGGCATCGTGGCAGGCGCGCTCGTAGCTGTCGCGATGCGACGGTCGCACACGCTTGATTTCCATATCGCCGCCCCAGTCAGAAGCCGCTGCCACGGTGCCCGTGTGCGTGCCGAAGCCGATCAGTGCAGCCTCGCCGCCAAATCGCTCTCGGCAGAGCTGGCCAATGTTCAGTTCATCGCGGACGGCGCCCATTTCGGTGTGACGGGCATCGCCGATGTGAGAGTTGTGTGCCCAGACCACGGCCTTGGATTGTGGCCCGTGCGCGTCAAGCAGATGTCCAAGCGTCTCGAACATGTGCGTGTCGCGCAAGTTCCAGGATTCAGCGCCACCATAGTACATGATCCGATAGTAGCGCTCGGCGGAAGCGATCAGACGTGCGTTCTGCGCGGCATCCAGAAAGTCTTCACCGTTCTCAGCAATGTATTCGATCCGCCGTTGCAGCAGCTCCCGACATTGATCGACCACCGCCTTTTCGCACTTGCGGTAGCCTGCTGTGAGCACCGCTCGGCCGTAAGTGGAGGGTTCTTTCTGCCAGGGCGTGAGGCAAGCATAGCGCTCACGCGCCACGGCCGCAGCTTCAGGATCGACTTTGTCGAGATATTCGAGGATGGCGGCGATGGAACCGCTCATGTTGTAGAGGTCGAGACCAAAAAAGCCGGCGCGCTGCTCCGGCTTGAGATTGTCATTGTGCTCCCTCATCCAACCGAGGAACGCATCCACATCGGTGTTGCGCCACATCCAGGTCGGAAAGCGCTGAAATGGCGGTTCCTCTCCAAGACGTGCTGGCCGATGGCGTACATAGCGGTCGGCGGCGGCCGCATCGGGCCAATCCGCTTCGACGGCAACGATCGTGAAACCATGCTCCTCGACCAGACGCATGGTGATGGCCGCCCGCGCGCGATAGAACTCGGATGTTCCGTGGCTCGCCTCCCCCAGCAAAACGACGCGGCGATCGGCGAAGCGATCGAAAAATTGTCCGAAAGCGCGGTCGTCGAGCTTGGGCAGCGGTTCGGCCAGGCCGGCGATCATTTCAGACAGAGTTTGTCCACGTGATTGGCCCTGCGCGCCGCTCGTGGCCGCGCTTCGACCATCCTCCGCCCAGCCCTGTTCGCCGATCAATGGCACGAACGCGACGGCGCCAAGATTCTCTTCTTCGAATTCAGACCCGCTCTTCCGGGTGAGCTTTATCAGAGTCTGATAGCGCTCTTCCTCGCCTACCGGAATCACCAGACGGCCACCGATTGCGAGCTGCTCCTTCAGCGCCGAAGGCACCTCGGGTCCGCCAGCCGCGACCACGATTGCATCGAACGGCGCGGCCTCGGGCCAACCGCGCGTGCCATCGCCGACGCGCAGTTCGACATTGTCATAACCGAGCTTCTTCAACCGTTGCTGGGCGGATTTGCCTAACGAAGGGTGGCGCTCAATGGCGCAGACCCGGTTGGCAATCTGACTCAGGACAGCTGCCGCGTAGCCGGAGCCAGCGCCTACTTCGAGAACGCTGTCGCCGGGCTTTACCTCGGCCGCCTCGATCATCAGCGCGACGATGTAAGGTTGCGAGACGGTCTGACCTTCGCAGATCGGCAGTGGGCAGTCTTCGTAGGCGAATTCTTCGAAACCGGGTTCGACGAAAACCTCGCGTGGCACACGCCGCAGCGCCTCCAAGACGTGTGTATCCCGCACCCCGCGTCTGGCAATCTGAATATCAACCATCTGGTCCCGGGCGCGCGCGAGATCAAGCATTGGCTTTACCTCGTCATCCGGCATGGGTGTGCTCTCCACCCGGACGAAATTCCGCGCAGAGCATCGCCGGCGTCCTTGCGGTCGCGGCTGAGTGCAGCGACAATTTCGTCGAGCCAAATATTGGTCGTCTGCAGTGTCCGTGGACGACATCAAGGCCAGTTGCGCTCATCGCAGCCTCGATCTTTAGCGTCGGTCAAACTCCGTCATGACGGAACGCGTCCTTCAAAACTTCGTTCCAGAGCCTCGATCTATTGGCGGATCCCGGTGCGACGCGGAAAACGACTTATCCAAAAAACTGGTGTGAACCGGAACTACCACGCCGGCTAGAGGGTTCGTTTTGAAGGTCGCAACAAGCAGCAAAGGAGTTGCAGAATGGCAAGAGTGAGCAAGCTCTCAATTGCCGGCTTGGCGATAGTCGGCTTGTTTGGCCTCGGCGCCACCAGTGCGTCCGCGCAGGCCATCTATGTGGATCCTTATATCCAGCCCTATCCTGTCGTCGTAGCCCCCGGCAGCGCTTACGTCGCACCGGCGCCGATCGTGCGCGAGCGCACCGTCGTGGTGGGCCGCCCTGGGTACACCCGGCTTCCAGCATATTCGTATCGCGCGCCGATAGTGCCGTACGGCTATGGAGGCTACCACCCCGGATACAGCTACGCGGGATATGACTACGCGACGGATGTGATCGCCTCCGATTGGTGAACCGGATCCGCGGCTACATACAGCATGGCCCCGCCGAGGCGGGGCCATTTCACTAGGCGGTTTCTTTGCTCGCTGCTGCAGATGCACGAGCGCACATTCTCCCGAAACAAGACGCTGACGATTCGTTGCCGACGTTTCAGCGGTACGGCGCGATCGGATTGCTATCATCTGGCTTGGCCAAAAGCGTGCGGGTTCCGAGCCAAGCCAAAAATGTGGCAGAGGCTTGAAGCGGTAAATCGCGAGGCTACTTTTTGGATCAGCAAATCAACTTCCGCGTTGGTATGCGGAGGAAGTAGCCTGGTTGAGGGAGGATCATCATGTCCATCAAGGATCTCGTTCCATGGAATAATAGGAGTCGCGAGGTTGGTCTCCCGCGCAGTACGGACGTGCATCCATTCTATACGTTGCAGCGCGAAATCAATCATATGTTCGACGATGCGTTTCGCGGGTTCGATCTAGCGCCATTCGGACTAACCTCCTGGTCAGCGGATGGGCCGGGTTGGCCTCAGATCGACATTGACGAAACGGACAAAGAGCTGCGTATCACTGCTGAACTGCCTGGTCTCGAGGAGAAGGACGTCAGTCTGCAAATTGCAAATGGCGTTCTCTCGATCTCCGGTGAGAAGAAATCGGAGTCGGTAGATAAGGATCGGCGTTTCAGTGAACGGTACTACGGCCGCTTCGAGCGGCGCATTCCGCTACAGGACGTCAATGAGGATGAAGTCTCAGCCGCGTTCAAGAATGGCGTACTGACAATTACGGCGCCAAAATCCGCGGAAGCGAAGCGCAACGTTCGCCGCATCGCAATAAATCGCAACGGCTGACGTACTCGTTCGCCCGCGAGAGTCTCGCCGAGTTGGGGGCTCGGCGTGACGATGGGAATTTGCGCCGGCCGCGAGTGACGAGCCTTTAGTATCGCGCCTGACTTTATCGCTGAAAGAAGCCGGGCAGGTCGGAGAAGAAGCGGTCAAGATGTGGATCGTAGGGCGCCGCCGTCGCGCACGATGTTCGGCGCCCTGGCTTGCCGGCTCCAGCCCCTCGATGCTCGCGCCCCGTCGTCAACCATGCGCGGTGCTCCAAGCCTGGGACGCGCGAGGTTATCTTTCCCTGGGTTACGTCTCGATTGCTGTAGATTCAGGAAAAGCGACAGCAAGGCCGTTGGTAGCGGGAGACCGCTACATGGCTAAACCCACTATTGTGGAGGCGCTATTCTCTTACAGGAGGGCAGCTTAACTCCCGACGTCGCGCCTTCATAGCCCGCCAGGAGCCGCCGTTCTTACGCGGTCCTCGCACGCCCGTGCGTTGACATAAAATTTACGATTCGGACGGAGCCGCTGATTAAGAGGCGTGTGATTTCGCAGCAAGATCAATCGTCATTCCGACAAACGTTTCGTCCCACCTGCATTGAACCCGCAATAGGTTTTCTCTTTGTCGGAATGAGCCGTCTCGTACACCGAGGGCAATAACCTCGCGATCCACCTGGCCTGCGCAGGTTCAATTCCCGGAGACGCAAACACCGATACCAACACGCTTCAAGTCCCGATCTGAGCGAGGCACCTCCCTACGTCCCGAACGTAAGTAGCGATCGAAAAGATCAACGAAAACAGTGAGCTTTGGGCGGGATTGACCACCTTTATCGCCGTTTGTTCACGGGGTTTCGGTGGTCAATCGGTGGTCGAGTGCATCGACTAACTGTCGGAGCCCGCCTGAGGAAGCGGCAGAGACCATAGCGGATCCGCCGCACCCACCATTCGTTGCCAAAGGACGGCGGAGCTGGATTTCAGGAAGCTCCTCTGCTCGAGGTGCCCAGGGGCGGACTGGACATCAATCCATCAAACTACAGCCGAGCCACTCCTGCCCACTCGTCACGCCGCACCGCCGGGCGGCACAACGTCGCTACCCAATACGGATTCTGTCTGCGGGAAGACGGTACAGGCCAAACGGACGAACGGCGGGTGGCCCCGTCTTGGTGAAGGCGAACTTTCTGCGCGCCTCGACTTCTTTAGAGATGCGCGGTCCAGGCGCCCCATCGTGAACGAACTTAGAGCGTTCGCCCAATTGAATGAGCTCCTTGGGACCAGCGATCGAGCGCGTGCCATTGAGGAATCCAGAGGTGTGCGCATTGGCAATGTCCAAAAACTAGTCGGATCACGATCATCAGTCTCTGCGGTAAAGGCGCGCGAGGTCAGGCGTACCATGGCGCGATCTGCTCGAGAGCTTTGGGCCTTACTCCTCTTTCGAGCCCACCGAACAATGCAACAACGACCGTTCCGAATGATCGAGAACGTACCGCGCTGAATCCAACGCCGCTATGCGCCCGAGAGCAAACGTCAATCGCCACAACAGCTACGTCCGTTAACCCCGGCAGAAGCTCCACTGATCCAAGCGGAGATTCTGTTCAGACAAACGGGACCAGCTCTGAGAGCGGTTTTTGCTATGTTCATGCCTCGATAATTTGGAGCTTCTCAACCACTCTCGCAAGAGTGCTGGCGGCCCACTATTTCGTGGCTACACCGGACCCGGACAGAGCGGTCTCCAGACAGTGAATCAGAGCCGGCGTCGAAAACGGCTTCGCGAGAAAGCAGATGGCGCCGGCCTTCAGCGCGCGCTCGCGCACCGCGGCGTCGTCTGGAAAGGCCGTCACGAAAATGAAAGGCGTGTGGTGGCCCAGGCCGCGAATATGCACCAACAGATCGACACCACTCATGGCCGACATCTGCACATCCGCGATGACGCAGGACGTCGTCTTCAGTTCTGCCGACTGGAGAAATTCGCGAGCGGAGCCAAAGATGGAGACAGCGTATCCCCGCGACGTCAGGAGATTATTCGTTGCAAGGCGGACTGATGGATCGTCGTCAATGACGGAAATGACCGAGGGGGCTGACAAGATGATCGCTCCTGATCGGGGGCTGCCGATCATGGTGCAGCGCCCACCGGAAACTGGGCCCTCGTAGCAAGCTTGAAAAGCATACTTAGGTTTGCACGTTTCCCCCTGGGCGTGGGATTCCGAGCGCCTCGGTCATTCTGACGAGATCGGCCAATGACTTGGCGCCCATTTTCCGCATGATCTGTCCGCGATAGATCTTGACGGTAATCTCTGCCAATCCAAGCTCGGCGGCGACTTGCTTGTTCATCAGGCCGGACGCAACCAGGGCGAGGATGTCGCGCTGGCGCGCGGTCAGACCCTCGAAACGGGACCGCACTCCTGCGACCGACTTCTCGGCATTGCGCCGCCTGCGATCTCGATCGATGGCAGCCTGAACCGCATCCAGCATGTCCTGGTCGCGCACCGGCTTGGTCAGAAAATCGATGGCGCCGCTCTTCATGGCCCTGACAGTCATGGGAATATCGCCATGGCCGGTGATGAAGATAATGGGCGTGCGAATGTTGGCCTTCGCGAGGTCCGTCTGGAGGTCGAAGCCGCTCGAGCCCGGCAGCCGGATGTCGAGCACAAGGCAACTGGGGACCACCGGCGGCTTGGCTTCCATGACCTCCGCCGCTGAGCCGAAGGCCTCGACCCTGAGGCCGACCGATTGAAAAAGATTGGTGAGCGCACGCCGCATCGACGGATCGTCATCGACGATCAGGACGATCGGATCGTCGGCACTCGCCTGTGCCTGCATCGGCTTGGCGTGGTCCGTCACGACGTGTCCTTGTGTGGGAAGGGCAGGGCAATCTGGAACGTTGCGCCGCTCCCCTCATTGGGAAGGGCCGAAAGCCGGCCGGCGTGAGCCTCGATGATCGATCGGCAGATAGATAGTCCCATGCCCAGGCCGCTCGACTTTGTGGTGAAGAACGGCGTGAAGATGTGGTCTGTCACGTCGCAGCCAAGGCCGACACCGCGATCTCTCACGGTGAGGAGCAGGTGGCGGTCGCCGTCCTCGCCAGCCTGACTGGAGCGGATCGCCAACTCGCGCGGACGGTCAACATTGGCTTGCATGGCTTCGATCCCGTTCACGACAAGGTTGATCAGCACCTGCTGGAGCTGGATCCGATCGCCGCAAATCTTGGGCAGGCCGGACGACAACTCCATTCGCACCGACACGGCATTTGTAGCGAGCTCGCGCCGAACGAAGGCTATCACCTCCCTGACAACCTGATTGATGTCGAGCGCAACCATCTCGATTTCGGTCTTCTTCGCGAGCGCCCGAATCCGGCGGATCACCTCGCTAGCCCGATTGGCGTCCTCGACAATCCATTCCACGGAACGTCGCGCAGCATCCAGATTGGCCGGGTCGCGACCGAGCCAGCTGATACAGGCGTCCGCATTGGAGATCACGGCGGCAAGAGGCTGGTTGATTTCGTGGGCTATCGAGGCGGTGAGTTCGCCGAGCGTCGTGATGCGTGTGACATGGGCGAGCTCGGCTTGCGCTTTGCGTAGCGCTTCTTCAGCCTGCTCGGCCCGGATAGCCGCCGTCACATCGCTGCTGACGCCCCGATATCCGAGAAAATGGCCGTCCGCATCATGTAAGGGCTTGCCGCTGGTGCGCACGTAAATTGGAGATCCATTGCGATCCCTGCCGCGGTAAACCAGATCGCGGAACGGGAGGTGGGCGTCGAGCGTCGCGCGATGCTGCTCCCACTTTCCCGGCTCAAGCTCAACGTCGGGCGGAATGTCCCAACGGCTCAGGCCAATCAAGCCCGTCGGCGTAGCACTGGCCGTATCGGCGTGTTCCGATATCTGCGTGATACGATGATCCGACCCGGTCTCCCAAAACCAGTCAGATGCCGTTTCAGCATAGTCCCGGAACCGCTGCTCGGATGTCTTGAGTTCATCAAATGCCCTTTGCAGCGCTTCTTTTGCAGCGATCTGCTCGGTGACATCCACGTGGGTACCGATGATCTCCATCACTTCGCCGTCGCTGTTGACGATGGGATGTCCCTCGGTATGGACTCGTCGTATCGAGCCGTCCGGGCGCGCAATGCAAAAGTCAACTTCAAAGGGTTCCTTTCGCCGGACGGCCCGACGTTCCACCTCGACGATCCGTTGGAAATCCTCAGGGAGGATGCGTTGCTGGAAAGCCCGCGCCGGTACTTCGATCGGGCCTGGGTCAAATCCGAACAGGCGGTAGAGTTCAGCCGATCGGTAGGCAAACTCCTGACGACGCACATCCCAGGCCCAGCTGCTTGTATGGCTGAGCCGCTGTGCCTCGGCCAAATAGGCCTCGCTGCGGCGCAGCCTCTGTTCCGCCTCTTTTGCAACCGTGACATCGGTGACAGCCCCGACAAATTCGATGAGCCCGGATCCATGTCTGACCGCGCGTGCTACGGAATGGAGATATTTGACTGATCCGTCAGGCATCAGCAGGCGATATTCATGGTCGAAATCCGCTGCTCGGCGGGCGGCTCGATCGAGGGTCTTGCTGACCGCAGCGCGATCTTCCGGATGGATGCGCTGGACAACAAAATCCAAGGTCGGCTTCACCGCCAGGTCGCATTGGAAGATGCGAAAGGTTTCCCTTGACCAGACGATCGCGCCTGTTGCGATGTTCAGGCCGAAGCTGCCGGTGCGGCTCAGTTCCTGGGCCTGGGCGAGGTAGGCCTCGCTCTGGCGTAGCGCATCCTCCGCCTCCTTGCGCTGGGTAATGTTTTCGCAGGCGACCAGCACGATCGGCGTACCGTCGCCGCGCAGCATCGCCTTGGCGTTTTCACGGACCCAAAGGACCGATCCGTCCTTCCGGAACTTGCGAATCTCCCAAGTATGCGACTGGTGCAGGGTTTCCAGGGACAATGCTACACATCGGCGAACAAAGTCGTGGTCCTCCTCGAAGAAGACGTTGAGCACGGACTGGCCAATCAGCTCGGCCGCGGTGTAGCCCAGCTGTGCGGCGCCGAATGTATTGACGTTGAGCACCGTTCCGGCCCGATCGACCATGAAGTACATGACCGGATTGTGCTCGAACACCTCGCGCCACTGCTTCACGGCGTCGCGTAGATCGAGGATGTCTTGCCGCGAGTCATCTCCGACAGCGGGCCTGTCCTTCTCGCCGTTGCCGAAAGATCGAAGTGCCGCGAGGCCGCCGAGCAGCAATTGTGCGGCCGAATTCCCGAATTTCGCGATTTGGCCAGGCATCATCGCAGGCGTCCCGGCTCGCTGGGGCCGCAGCAAGTAGAGCACTTTGCAGCAAGGGGAGCAATTCCCTCCGACCAAGTTAGAACTCCGCGCCGAAATTCGCGGTGGCCGTGCAGCCTGCCGGCCTTGCGCCGTCTCGTTGCGAAGGTGCGGCGGGGTCCGAAACTACGGGACAAACTTACGTATAGCTCGCGCATCCCAAGTCATAGCGCACATTTACCTCCGTACAGTTGAGCGGTCCGTTGCGGGCGGATTAGTCTCATAACCAATCGAGGGGACGCGATGTGCAAGGCACAAGCCGGCAATTAGCTCGATGTGCTGCTTACAGCTCTGCGTCCGTTGCCCGACTTGCCGCATGAATGGCTGATCACGATTAATAGGCTGCATTTCACGAACGGAGCGTGGATGGCTCTGCGTCAGCGTACGAGCGAATCCACGGCCATGAAGCCGGGAGAGTATGATGTGCGATACGCCTGAACACTCCGAGCGCGGTCCTGCTGTAAAAGGTTGCGCTGTCTGTAGCGGCAAGTTTGGCCTGATCCGATATTATTCCTGGCGAACGCCACTGTGCTCCAGAAAATGTCTCGACCGCTTCAGGGCGCGTCGCGAACGCGACCGCCGATGGTTGTTCCGATTTCAGGCGGCATGAGGATTTGTCCTTCGATCCGCTCCATCCGCCAATTCTGAACAGGAGGCTGCGTGCTGAACCGTGCTTGCAAGCTCCTCTTGATGATCGCGCTGCCGCTTCCGTTGATAACGGGAGTGGAGGCCGACGAGATTGGACCGGATAGTGCACATCGTCATCATCCGCCCCAGGATCAGCTCCTGCACGAGAAGTTCTATTCCAGCTGGCGTATGCCCGACAATCCGGTGCTCAGCTGCTGCAACAATGCGGATTGCTATCCGACCGAGGTACGATACATCGACGGCAGGGTCTACGCGCGACGCCGGGAAGACGGGAAATACATCCTGATCCCGTCCCAGAAGGTCGAGCGAAACAGAGACAATCCCGACGGCCGCAACCATTTTTGCGCGCCGCCGCCGTCCGCCTCTCTGGTCGACACGGTCTACTGCTTCGCGCTGGGAGGCGCCACGTGAGATTCATATTGGTGAACGACAGAACCCCTTTCCGCAAGACGTTCTGTCTATGGTGCTGCGAGCAGATCAGCACTGGTTATCTGCGCGACGCCAGGACGCAACTGCCTTACTGCGACTACGAGTGCTACGCGCTTCATGGCGAAGCTGCGCCGTTGATCGAGGGGCGTACGCGAGCGGCGTCTTGAGCGGACACGTGCTCGAGACGATCGGCGATGCGCCTGTCGGCAGGAGAGGACACGGCCTTGAGATTCATGCTCATCAATCATGGACGACCCAGCTACGGCGCCACCTGCAGCGCGTGCGCCCAGCCATTGGGCGCGAGTTACGTCCGGCATTTGTCTACGCGACGGCGTTATTGCGATGCGGATTGCTACCGTCGCTATCAACAGTCGGCCATGGGAATGCTCTGGCCTTACCACAGTTCGCTCGAGACGATCACGGTGTTGGCGGCCACTTCGAGCTGGAGCTGGCTGATGCAGATGAGCGCGCTCTCGCGCTCGCTGACGGACGCGTTTCTGCGCGCGCACGAACCTTCTGACCACGGAAGGAGGTGACGGCTAGCCGATGAGGGCCGCGCAGAGTGGTCGGCCGCAGTCACTGCATCCAGCTTCGCGCCGCGTCCAGCCCCGGCGTTGCGAAGCTAGGGCGCGGAGGCTGCGGCCGCTGCCGGCGTGTGCGGACGCGCAACTTATCTCTGAAGTGCGGGTCTCCTAAATTTGCCCGAGAGTATACCTTCCCAGAACCACGTCCGGCTGATCATTGCTGTTGCGACACCAGGACATCTTCGCTCCGCACAGGAGGATTACAAGCCGGTCGTCCCGTCTCGTGCCGTTCACGGCATCGCTCAAAGAACTGCCTAGCGCGCCCAATTTGGCGATGGTCCGAGTTTGCATCAGTTCGTTCCAGATCCGGAACGCGGTGAAGCAAACGTCGCGGTGCTGCAGATTTAGAACCCGCACAGCCGTTCGAGATCCTAAGCTCGTCCATTGAGACGACAAAACATGTTTGTTGCTTTGTTCAAGATGATCAGCGGGGTCGAAAAGTGTTTGATGTCTATCGCAATGACAAGCGTGACATGCTCGCTCTGCCGTGCCCGTGCTTTACTCTGCACATAACTGGCGCAACAGCAGAAAAAGAGTTCTCAAGGTCAGCGACGAAATTAAGTCGGCCGTTCAGGACTTCCAATTTTCCTTGACATCACGGCGGCATGGGGCCTCAGCTACCTTGAATGCGACTGAACTTGCGCTGATCGATCAGGTGCGGAGCGGTGATGTCCTGCAGCTGCAACGGCATGATGAGCCGGATGTGGATTAGGGAGAACCGTACAAGAACTACGCGAACAGGGCGGTCAGCCTAAGCCGCGGTTGGTCTCATTGGGAGTAACGTACCATGGCAGGTCCTTTGACCCAGAAGGACGTCGAGCGCCGCGCATATCAGCTGTGGGAGCAAGCGGGAATGCCTAAGGGGCGGGATCAAGAGTTCTATTTGGAAGCGGAGCGACAGCTGAAGGAAGAGCTGATCCACCACGAACTCAAAACGCCGGATACGCTGTAGAAAACAAGGAAGAGAGGTCCGCGCGCCTTCTATGGCGTCGAGATCAATCCACTGGCTGTTGCAACGATCCAGCGGTTGCCCAACGCACGATGGAGTCGATTCGTCCGATGCCGGGAACGGTGTCGGCCCGTGTTGCCATCCGAACCCCGTCGGGCCCTCCAAGAACCGCCATCCCGCCTCTAACATCAAGAACGGTCCAACCCTCAATGGTTGTCGGTCTTGTCTCCGGCGTGGGCATGAGAGGCGCTCCGGGCGTTCGTTGCCGAACGGCTTGTGTGATGTCGCTTGCCGTGATCGTTGTCAATACGCAAGGCCGCCGACAACATGGCGTCCATCGAAGCGCTTGCGGCGCTGAATCTCCATGCTGTGCAGCAGATAGGATTCAGGATCGACCTTCTCCACGTCGGCAATCAAGTCAAAGCTTGCGTCTCGAAACTCCTCACGCGATGGCGGCGGCATCGCCGAGCGACGCAAAGCCGCCCGCAGTCGGATTCAAATTGGCGAATGATCGTTCAATGCGATCAATTGCTGCATCCGCCATATCGCCAGCTTGATTCATATCGCTGGCGAATTGGTCCAGTTTTGCGCCGAGTTGGACTACGAGGTCGTTGGACATTTGTATCCTAAATTGAGACGTGAGGTTAAATCTGAAGTCGCGCGGATTTGCGTACCGCGCGCGTCTGGCAAAGGTCGCTCATACGTTTGAGGGCGCGCCAGGCTGCCCGAGAAGAAAGAAACTGTTCGTCGCGACGGAGGGATTGGGACCGGCTTCGCGTCTCTGAGGTAGGCCATTGCCGGATTCGAAAAAAGCAGGCTGAATCGGACAAGTCCAAGGCTTGACTTGGAATTTTCCTAAATCGTCGGTTGCACTCCGCCCACCCTCATGCGTTACTATGCCATCACTGGCCAAGGCTTTGTCCGTAGGCGTCGGTGGCTGAGAGACCAACTGGGCTCCCGCCTGCATCGCACGGAAGCATGAATGCCGCATCAGAAGCTAATAGCGCGCCTACAGGCGGTCGGCGGTTTATCTGAACGAGATAAGGTTAGACTCACGCGCATTCCATACAGGGTGAAATCCCTGGCTGATGGCGAATACGCGGTTCGCGAAGGAGACAAGCCCAGCAGCTGCATCGTTGTGATCGACGGCTTTCTAGCTCGGCAAAGAGTGGTGAATGATCGAAATCAGATCTCCTCGTTCTACATGGCTGGGGACATGCCCGACTTGCCTACCCTGCATTTGCCGATCGCGGATTGTGATCTTTGCAGCATAGGCAATTCGACGATCGCCGCTGTGCTTCATTCATCTCTCAGAGAGATGATGACCGACTCTCTCGGACTTGCACACGCTTTTTGGCGCGAAACGCTGATACAGGCTTCCATCTATCGCGAATGGGTTGAGAATCTCGGAGCCCGCCAAGCCTTAGGTCGACTCGCGCATCTTCTTTGCGAGCTTACCACTCGCATGGAATTCGTTGGGCTGGCGGACAACGGCAGCTTCCGGATTCCGCTCACGCAGCAAGATGTTGCCGATGCATGTGGACTTTCGATAGTTCACGTGAACAGGACGATCCAGGAACTCAGGGGTTTGGGCCTCATTGAATGGGAAAACCAAACCGTTACTCTGCTCCGCCCACAGGAACTGCAAGCTGTAGCCGAGTTCAGCCCTGAATATCTTCATGAGCTGAGCCCAAACGAAAGATCAAAACTCAGCAATGTTTTTGGAACGTCCCCACCCGGAGTGATTTAGCCGGCATGGTTCGATATCATTTCGACTACCATGAAGCGGACCTCGTTACCGTAGACAGCGCGGGTGAGGAATTCGCCAGCGTTGACGCCGCCCGAAGAATGGCGCTGATCGCCCTTGGCGAGGCCGTGCGCGACTTCACCTTTGCCGGCCGGCCTGGACGGATAGCTATTTGGGTTAGGGACGACACCGGCGGTGTTTTGAGTGTCTCTGCCATTATTGAGCATACTTCAGCCGGCGATGGGTAGGCAGGCGTCACTACCGCCGCTAACGGCACGATCGAATCGGCGCGCGCTCCATCAGGTCGCTAGGCCGTAGGAGCAAGCCGAAGAAAAATCGATGGGCTGGTGATTTGGACCGGTGACGGAAAACAGGCAGCCTCGGGTCGCGCCTAACCAACTGCGCACACGAGATTTGGAGAGCCGAGCGGCCCTGGGCTGGGACCAACAACCTAGCAGAGCCGACTCAATCGGCTTTAAAAACGACCCCGATGCGAGTATCACTGGACCAAACGAGACGACAATCTCTGATGATACGGTCTCTTTCCAACATCATCTTGAATGTGGGACGCATGTGCAGCTTCGTCGGTAACTCGATCCCGGCCCCGTCCTCCGAGATGTTGAACACGCGGCAACGTCGGCTGCCGCCATCTCCAAAAATGTATGCAACTAAGTCGACGTCCGAACGATCGATCTTCCGGCGATCCGGCATAATTATCCTTGAGCTGACGCGGCTGTCTCGTGTCCTTCACTGGCCGATGCAATTTCAAGCAACCTAAACTGCCTCGCGATCCGTGTCGCCAAATGCGACCGCTCTTTGGCTAGCTCTCTCTCATGGTCGGATACGTCGTGTCTGTCTCGCTCAAGGACCTCGACCAGGATTGTCTGGTTCTGAACATAGGTCGCCTTGTCAGCGATCTCTCGCGTCAAAACAGCCAATTCGTCATCATTATCTGAGGTCACCGCAATCTCTTTGGTCCGACTGATCACGTCGCAGAAAGGCGCTATTTGCATGCCTACTACTTACAGATCGTTACGCGAGCACCTTGGACTGCCCTACCTTCGGCTGGCCTTACACGTGCACCAACACCCTCCAACACCGGAGTCGTCAACCACGACTACGACCGTGCCCGCACCATGGTCGTAATCGGGATCGCTGGCGATGTCCCGAGCGACACGGGCACCGTAATCGACTGCTAGTTCAGCAGAGCCAAACATCTCTCCTGCATCGTCCGCCTGTATTTGACCATTGTGGATGATCGGAAAATAGTAGCGCCGCACAGCAATGCCTCCGTTCTTTAGCCGCGATCATGCCCACGTGTCAGGACGGCGCGCACCTGTCGGGAACGACAGGGACAGCTGCGCTAGCGTCGCTTCCACCTTAGGTCACACAACACCCGTGTGCCCAAACGCTCGGTCAGTGTGTTTCGCAAGGGTCCCATGTGCACGCTGCCGCACATTCAGTTCCTGTAACTAGTTCATGTGTATCGAGAATCCGGCCTCGCTTTGACCAGCGAGTGTTGCAACTCAGCTACAGCCACGTGCACCTTACCAAATTACGATCCTCTTGCAGGTGGGCGAATACACCGATTCATTGAACTCGTTTCTGGGGAGACACTCGCATGAAGAAGCTTTTAGTTGCCGCAGCCGGAACACTAGTTTTGGGCCTGTCGGCTCCCGCCAGTGCGGCGGACCTCGCTGCACGTCCCTACACCAAAGCTCC